>NZ_LZMI01000114.1:0-22108 GCF_001665475.1 Gordonia sp. 852002-51296_SCH5728562-b
CGATACCTAGCTGCGGGATCACCGATATGCAGACGCTGCCCCATGAAGTTGCGAATATCGCGGAACCCCAAACCGTGGGGCAGGTCGCGGTCGGACGCTTCCACAATCAAACGATCGGTGACCGCACCGGCCGTGCGCAACGCCAGGCGTTCGGCCTCGACGGTGGCTTCGACGAGAACGTCGTCGGACACCAACGACACATCCACGGCAGCCAACTCATCCAACACCGCTGCCAGGCGTGACAGCTTCTCCGCCACCACCGCATCCCCAGAACCCACCGCAGCAGCAGCCAAAACCGAAGGCGCGCCACCGCTTTCACTGCTGTTGCGTTTGCTGTTGCTGTTCACGTGCCGCCACCCCCGCCCCACGTCGTGTCGAATATGTGTTCTACACTACCCGGCAATGCGGACACTGTCGAGGAAAATCTCGAACACAGGATCGAATCTGTGGATGGCCGCCAACCCAGTGATCCGTGCCCAGGACCAGCCTCCTGGCGTGCCGCTCCCACTACGCCCTTCGCGTGTACAGCCGCCCTATACGCTCTACACTTCCCGCGGTGTCGACGACGCGCGTAGTGCTGGCCAACAGCTCGTGCGACACGCTCTCGATATCGATGACGATCAGCGGATAGTGTTGTCCGCCATGTCATTCCATGGTCGAGATCGCGTCGCTCGACATCGCGTTGATCGCGGTCGCGTCGTCGGACAGTTTGCAGACGCTACGGCTCATCGTCGTACTGATCGCAGCGCACCATCAATAGTGGTACGCACGTACCCGATCTGGCGTGCCGGCGACCGCTGGCAGATCCGGCCGGCGCAATGTAATTCGAGTTCACCTTGTGTCGTCGTGCTATCCAGCACGGCACCGCCACTGCGTCCTCTGCCGCTACTGCTACTGCTACTGCTACTGCTACTGCTACTGGCTCAGTGATACTCACGGCACCGGCCGCGGTGCGGTGTGGTCGGTCCACTGCGCGCCGTTCCAATAACGCACCAAAACCGCGTCGGCCGACTCCGGATACCAGCCGGGCGGCACAGACGGCGGCGGTGGGATGATCTCGATCGAAGCCGGTTCCGAAACTCGCGGCTCAGGAGCCGACGCAACCGCAGAAGCTGACGCAACGGCATGCGCTGGAGCGACGGCAGCAGGCGCAGCCAAGGTCTGTCTGGGTGCAGCGGCCTTCGCGACTACGATGGCATCGAGCTTTTCTCGAATTCGATCGACCACCGCGATACCGTCGCCCTTGACCACACTCTTGACCTCGAGGACCTTCTCCTGCGAGACGATCGTAATCTTCCCGAGCACCATTCCCGGCGACCAATTGATCGAAGTGATCGATGAAAAATCGGCCGCCTCGACCACGAGTTTGGTCCTGCTGTGGAAGGTGAATAAGACCCGGGAATCGGTGACGGTCAGGAGACCGGTGTGGAGCTCGTATAAGCCGGTACAGGCAACGTCAACCTTTTCGTCGATACCCAAGTGCGTGGTCAGGTAGGCGATCTCGACGTCAACCCCCGATTTCGTATCCATCGCCGCCTTCATCGCCGCGACGTCGGGACGCAGTGCACGATCGCTCGCAGTCGCCTTCTCTTCCTTCCACGCTTCTTTTCGCTGGTTGGCCTCAACCCTCTCGGCTTCTTTACGAACTCGATCGGCTTCTCTACGAACTCGATCCTCCTCGCTCTTCGCTTGGGTCTGCTGAGTCCTCGACTGCACCGGGGGCGTCGAGACGGCAGTCGGTTTGACGAAGCGTCGAGCCGAGTTCACGTCGTCAATAAAGGGTTGAATGTTCTTTCCCGCACTCAGGCCGAACGCATTCACATCCTGGTATCTATCTTTATCCCAGCCCACACGATCAGCCAGCACGAATCGAACCCACCCAATCGTGAGCGCTCGAGGTTCTTTGATCTCTATATCCCTGATCGCCCCGAGTGGGATAACCCACGGCGATGACATCTTCTTGTGCTTTGCGGTGCCAAAACCTCGGTGCGTGAGTGTGAGCGTTGCCGCGTCGGTGTCGAGCACCGCAGTGCAATCGGAGCCTTCATACGTTACGACCGACATCCGCATCCTCCTGGATCGATCCACATCCATCACCCGCGAGACGTCGTCGCCCCCGGCGTGCGCTCCGGTGCTGTCTCGGAGCGGTGTCGGAATCGTACATGTGCGGCATCGTCACCCCTCCACGACCACACCTATGACGACCGCCCCCGAATCCTATGCCCGCAGACCCGCGTACTTCCGCCGGAAACGTTCGACGCGTCCCTCGGTGTCGACGACCCGCGCGGTGCCGGTCCACAGCGGATGCGACGCGCTCGTGATGTCGACGACGATCAGCGGATAGTGTTGTCCGTCAGTCCATTCCACGGTCTCCGTCGACGTCGCGGTCGACCGGGTAAGGAATGGCGTGCCGGTCGCGGCGTCGCGGAAGACGACCGGGTGGTAGTCGGGATGGATGTCAGATTTCATGGGAGATCCCCTTTCTCGGAATCGTTGCGCTGTTGATCGGTGTCGAGGCCGTCTGTGATGGAGAGCAGCCCTGACCCGGGATGCGTGCTGTCGGCGCAGGGGTCCTCGTGCCGGGTGCCGAACGGGTCGTCGTACTCGCGCCAGGCATCCGGCCCCTCCGCCATTTCGACGTCGGTGAGCGTGGCGGCGTGCAATGCCTCGACAATCTCGGTGACGTCGGCGCGGTGCGCCAGGATCGTCAGCGCGTTGTGACGGTCACCGAAAGTCTCGTCCCACCGAAGCGCCGCCATCGCGAGACGAGTCTCCTCGACGTCGGAACGCTCGTCGGCCGACATCGCCGCGAGCCACTGCCCCGCTTCCTCGACCCGTAGCGCCCCGCCGGCGGACTCCAACCAGAACACGTCGTCGAATCGGGTGGCCAGCCACAGCCTCCCGCGAGAGCAGATCACGCCGTCGAGCAGATGGTCGAGGGCGTCGTGCAGGCGCGTCGGATGGAAGGGTCTGTCGCTCTCGAACACAGCCATCGACACGCCACATTCCGTGGTCAACGGTGGAGTTCCGCGCAGCAGCGGGTCATGCGGACCGAAGACAGCGCCGCGTCGGGCGGTCGGGCCGATCGCGCGCAGCAACTGAATCAGAATGCCCGGCCGGATGGGTCGTTGCGGCAACTCCATCACGATCGGAGCACCGGGCGCGAGGCGACGCAAGACCTCCATCAGCCGCGCCGACGACCATGCATCGCGAAACGCCGGGTCGGCGCCCGCGAGCACCAATGCGTCGGCGAAGGCGACCTGACCAACCGCCACCTGAGCCAGGGTGCGATCGTCGTCGGCCACAGCAGAATCCAACTCAGCAGACCACTCGACTAGCCCCGCCTCGCCGAGTGTGACGTCACCGCTCGCGGCGTCGAGCCACTCCATCTCCGACACGCACGCGATGGTCGCGTCGACGGCGACGTCGTACCCCGCGGGAGCGTCGACGAATCCCGGCATGTCCGAGCAGACGACATGCTCGATCGCCCAGCACAGCGCCTCGGGTTCGATGAGCGGATCGAGTTGCAGCACAATGCGTTCCACCGTTGATCGCTGATGGAGTCGACGCAGTAGCGGGAGCAGGTCGATCCGTAGCGTGCACGACACGCATCCGTGCTCGAGCGAGATCTCGCGAATGTCGGTGTGCTCGACGCCGTCGAGGTCGATCGTGCGTGTCGTGCGCAGCACCCGACCACTGGGTAGCGACGAGAGGTCGTGGTGGACCAGCGTGGTCCCAGCCATCGCGAGCGCGTCCGTGGTCCGCGCCACCGCGTCCCTGTCGAGCCCGGTGACCAGTGTCATCGGAGTGCGCGGTATCGACGGCCGGCGTCGTGCATCAGTTGGATCGGCCTGCACAGCCTCGCTCCTTCACGTCAGAATTATTGGCAACAATTTCCATTTAGCGTGTCGCCACGATAGCGTGGAATACCGCACTAACGCCAATCGTTTCCAACAAGGAGGTTGTGCCGTGGCAGCACGATGTCAGGTCACCGGGAGAACGCCGGGGTTCGGCAATCAGGTGTCGCACTCGCACCCAAGGACCTCACGCCGCTGGAACCCCAACATCCAACGACGCCGCTACTACCTGCCCAGCGAACGACGTTTCGTGACGCTCGACGTGAGCGCCAAGGGCATCAAGACCATCGACCACAAGGGCATCGAAGCCGTGGTCGCCCAGATTCGCGCACGAGGAGAGAAAGTCTGATGGCTCGCAACGAGATCCGACCCATAGTCAAACTCCGGTCGACGGCCGGAACCGGCTACACCTATGTCACCCGTAAGAACCGCCGCAATGATCCCGACCGCATGGTGATCCGCAAATACGACCCGATCGCCAAGCGTCACACCGAATTCCGTGAGGATCGCTGATGGCCAAGAAGTCCAAGATCATCCGCAACGAGCAGCGTCGTGAGACCGTTGCCCGCTTCGCCGAACGACGTTCGGCACTGAAGCGGACCATCGTCGACGCAGCCGCAACACCCGAACAGCGCGCACAGGCGCAGCGCGACCTGCAGGCGCTGCCCCGCAACGCGAGCCCGACGCGCATCCGCAACCGCGACGCCGTCGACGGCCGCCCGCGCGGCTACGTCGGCAAGGCAGGCGTGTCGCGCGTCCGCTTCCGCGAACTCGCCCATCGCGGCGAACTACCGGGCATCCACAAGTCGAGTTGGTGAGTACCGTCGAAGGTGTGGGCGCTCACAGCGTCCACACCTGCGGCCTACCACCCATTACCCACTACAGAGGACATCACCCATGGCGAAGCGAACACCGCGTCGGCCACGGCCAGGCGCCGACACCAAGCC
The DNA here is from genome assembly GCF_001665475.1 of Gordonia sp. 852002-51296_SCH5728562-b. Taxonomy (NCBI): domain Bacteria; kingdom Bacillati; phylum Actinomycetota; class Actinomycetes; order Mycobacteriales; family Gordoniaceae; genus Gordonia; species Gordonia sp. 852002-51296_SCH5728562-b. The sequence continues at coordinate 4,805 of NZ_LZMI01000114.1, forward strand.
CAAGCAGACGCGCAATCAGCTCAACGCGCTCAACATCACCGAAGTCGACTACAAGGACGTGAACCTGCTGCGCAAGTTCCTGTCCGACCGCGGCAAGATTCGCAGCCGACGCGTCACGGGACTGACCCCGCAGCAACAGCGCCAAGTGGCCACCGCCATCCGCAATGCGCGCGAAATGGCGTTGCTGCCCTTCGTTTCTCAGCGCTGACTCGTCGCCGCTGCGGAGTCTTCGGTTCCGGTTGCCCACAGGCGCGGTATCCGCGCGCCTGGGCAACCGCAACATTCAGCGAGTCACGATCCGCGCTGCATGTCGAGGCTGATCTCCTCGGCGTCGAGTTGCCCGAGCGCGCGGCTCAGAGCGGACGAACTGTAAGTCCCCTGACTGCGCAGCTTGAGCAGCTTCTTACGCTGAGCGGCGATGATCTCTCGACGCGTTCGTCGGATCTGCACGCGTTCTTCGAAGCTGAGGCCGTACGGCGTGCTCGCGCCGGCGGGGACCACACCGCTATTCGGATCGTCGGCCGAACCATCATCGGAATCGGTGACGGCGCCGGCCTCGGCGTCTTCCTCAGCCTCGCGGCTGACCTGTTCGAGTCGCGGTCGTAACCACGGGATCTGTCTGACCGTCTCGGACTCGGCCATCACCTTCTGGGCGGTCGCGTCGAGTTCTGCACGAAGCCGTCGACGTTCAGCGAGCATCGATTCGCTGTCGTCGCCGATCTTGAGCGTGCGGATCAACCAGGGAAGCGTGCCACCCTGGATCAGCAACGACGCCGCCGCGACCACGAATGCGACGAGAACCAGCAGCGGCCTGCTCGGCGTATCGTCCGGCAGCGTCTGAGCTGCGGCCACCGTCACCACGCCGCGCATTCCGGCCCACACCACGATCGCCGACTCCTTCGGGCCCAGCGGCGCTTCGGTGTAGTAGTCGATGTCGGCGAGGGTGCGCGTGATCCGCGAATTGATACGGGCCGCGGTGTCCGTGGAGACGGGCGGCATGTCGCCCGCCGCGAGTTTGGTGGCGTCGCGGTGGCGGCGTCGTCGAGAAGCCCTGCGCCACCACTGCCGACTCCGACGTTCCTGGTCGCGGTCGACGTCGTCGCTCGGCGTCACCGAGAAATCCGCGAGCATCGGGCGGAGCCGATCACCGCGTCGTCGCTTCCTGTCGAGCCACCACGCCAGCGGCACGACGTACAGGGCTCGCACGAGCAGCGCGACGCACAACACCGACAGCCCGATCCACACCGCGTTCGGCACGCCTTCGTGGTCGTTGTGGACGTCGGACATGAGGGTGAAGAGCTCGAGACCCATCAGCAGGAAGACCGCGCCCTCGGCGATCAGCTCGACGACGTGCCAGTTCTGCATGTCCGAGATGCGGTGCTGCGGCGTGAGATACCTGACCGCGCCCGCCCCGGTGATCAGGCCCGCGGTGACCGCGGCGACGAGACCCGACGCTCCGATCGCCTCCGCGGGCACGTACGCGATGTAGGGAACGGTGAACGAGATCGCCGTGTTGGCCGTGGCGTCGCGCATCCGCGACCGCACCCACAGGTTGGCGACGCCCACAGCTGCACCGATGGCCACCGCGCCCGCAACAGCGAAGACGAAGTTCAACGCCACGCCCCAGAACGAGATCGTGGCCGCGGTCGCCGCGACGGCAGCACGTAGGAGTACCAGCGCCGATGCGTCGTTGAGCATGCTCTCGCCCTCGAGGACCGCGACGACGCGCGACGGTACGCCCATCCGCTTGGCGATCGACGTCGCCACCGCGTCGGTCGGACTCACGATCGCACCCAACGCGACACCCGTCGCCAGCGAGATGTCAGGCACCACAAGCGTCAAGAACCACCCGACGACCACGGCACTGAGGATCACCAGCACCACCGACAGCGTGCTGATCGCGGTGAAGTCCCTGCGGAAGTCCATCGTCGGCATACCGATGGCCGCCGAATAGAGCAGCGGTGGAAGCACTCCGACCAGAATCCACTCGGGATCGACGTGGAAGGCGGGCACGAACGGCATGATGCCGATCACCGCGCCGACGAATACCAGGACAAGAGGTGCGGGAATCCGCAGGCGAGGGGCGATGTCGGTCACCAGCGCGATGAAGAGAACCGCCGCAACAACGATCAGCACCTTTTCCATCGCACCGGCCCCTTTCAGAGACTGTCGCCCGCCACTGAAGAACAATTCCACCGAAAACTGTGCCATTGACTGTTGACAACAATTTCGGTGCCACTTACCGTCGAAAGCCTACGGTGTGACACCCCACACTGTCGGCTGTGCTCACGCACCACTTGCATCTCGCGGAAGGCAATTCTCATGACGAAGGCACTGAGGTACGACCCCGACGAGACGGCGTCGAGCGACGCTGAGCACGGGCTTCCCCGCGCCGAATACGAGCAGGTCCTCGACGACCTCTCGTCGGCGTCGGTGCACCGAAACCTGGACCCCTACCTCGACATCGACTGGGACGCTGCGGACATGGCCGTCGTGCCCGACGATCCGCGCTGGGTGCTCAACTACGAGGTCGACCCCATCGGCCGCCACCCCTGGTATCAGGAACAGCCGCTCGACAAGCAGATCCGCATCGGCATGTGGCGACAGGCGAACGTCGCGAAGGTCGGGTTGCAGTTCGAGTCGATCCTGATCCGCGGCCTGATGCAATACAGCTTCAAATTGCCCAACGGCGCCAAGGAATTTCGCTACACCACGCACGAGTCGAAAGAGGAGTGCAACCACACGCTGATGTTCCAGGAGCTGGTCAACCGGATCGGCATGGACGTTCCGGGCGCCAAGCTCGGCTACCGACTGATCTCCCCCGTGGTGCCGCTGGTGTCGACGACGTTCCCCACCATCTTCTTCTTCGGCATCCTCGGCGGCGAGGAGCCCATCGACCATCTCCAAAAAGACTTCCTGCGCATGCGATCCGACCTCCACCCGGCGATGGCGGCCGTCATGCAGCTACACGTCGCCGAGGAAGCACGGCACATCTCGTTCGCGCATCATCACCTCCGCGAGAACGTCGCCCGCAAGGGCCGCTTCCAGCGTTTCGTGCTCTCGCTGATGTTTCCCCTGGCCATGCGCATCCTGCTCGGCGCGATAATGGTTCCGCCGCGTGGATTCAGGCGTGAATTCGACGTCCCGCGCGACGTCATGCGCGACATCTTCTGGCGCGCCGAGTCGTCGAAGCGTGTGCGCCGCAACGTATTCGGTGATGTGCGGATGCTCGCCGAGCAGTGCGGCCTGATGAATCCGGCCTCCCGCGCAATGTGGCGAGCACTCGGGATCTCGGGCCGTTCGTCACGGTTCCGCAGCGAACCGACCTACACCGCGGCCTGAGCCCGATCACTCAACCCCTGCCACCGAAAGAGTAACGGGCCCAACATGCCACATGTCGTGACCCAGTCGTGCTGCGGCGACGCCTCGTGCGTCTACGCGTGCCCGGTCAACTGCATCCACCCGACACCGGACGAGCCGGACTTCGCGACGTCGGAGATGCTCTACATCGATCCGACGACCTGCGTCGACTGCGGGGCATGCGTCAGTGCGTGCCCGGTGGGGGCGATCGTTCCGTCGCATCGAATCCCGTTGGGGCAGGAACGTTTTGCCGACATCAACGCACTCGCCTACGCGGCCGAAGGACAGCTAGGTCTCACCGACGCACGGTTCCCCGTCGACCCGGTGCAGCGGCTTCCACTCGCGCCGATCGAGCACCCGCGGGCACTCGATTTCGACGAGCCGGTGTCCGTGGGCATCGTCGGATCGGGGCCGTCGGCAATGTATGCGGCAGACGACCTGCTCCGCCACCGCTCCGTGTCGGTGACGATCTACGAACGTCTCCGACGCCCCTTCGGCCTCGCCCGCTACGGCGTCGCCCCGGATCACACCCGAACCCGCAAAGTCATCGACCTGTTCGACGACATCGCCCGCAATCCACGAGTCGAGATCCTCCTCGACACCGAGGTCGGCCGTGACATCACGCTCGACGACCTGCGCGCACGGCATCACGCCGTGATCTGGGCGGGAGGTGCGCCGACGGATCGTCGCCTCGAGATCGAGAACATCGACGCTCCCGGCGTCGGATCGGCCACGTCGTTCGTCGGTTGGTACAACGGCCATCCCGACTTCGCCTCGCTCGATCCCGACCTGTCGCACCGCAGTGCGGTCGTCGTCGGGAACGGCAACGTCGCACTCGACGTCGCGCGCATCCTCGTCGGTGGTGCGCAAAGACTGGCCAAGACGTCGATCGCCCCTCGTGCGCTTGCCGCGCTGGAGTCGTCGTCGATCGAGCAGGTCACGGTGCTCGGGCGTCGAGGTCCAGAGCATGCCGCCTTCACGTTGCCCGAACTCGTCGGCCTCGCCGACAACGGCGTGCGAGTGGTCACCGACCCCGCCGACTTCACAGACGTGCCCTTCGACGACCTCGACGCGGTGGCACGGGCCAAGCTCGAACTCCTCGCAGAACTGGCGACCGACGAGCCCGTCTCCGGTCGCCACATCCGCCTCGCGTTCCACCACACACCGCAGGCGGTGTCGGTCGACGGCTTCGGCGCCGCTGACGGACTCGTCGTCACGAACACAGGCGGCACCCACACGACGACGCTGCCCGCGGGACTGATTCTCACCTCAGTCGGGTACCGCGGTCGGCCTGTCCCCGGACTTCCATTCGACGCCGCGCGCGGCGTGATCCCGCACGACCAAGGACGCGTCGTCGACGAGGGTCGTCGTGTGCCGGGGATGTACGTGACCGGGTGGATCAAGCGCGGGCCGTCGGGCTTCATCGGTACCAACAAGACAGACTCCGGCGAGACCGTCGCTTCGCTGTTGGCCGATCTCGAAGCCGGTCTGCTGCCGCGACCGTCGCACCAACAGACGCGGGGGTCACGCGCAACGCTCGTCCGGGCCGGCCGCTGATCGGTAGATTTGCGGGCATGAGCCCTTCAAAGCCGACTCAACAAGCCGAATACGACCGCACGACGACCGAGGCGAACCTGCCGCTGCTCGCGACGGAAATGCGTCTCGGCCTCCGCGAGTACGTCAAAGACGAGGGGCTAAAACTTGACGATCAGTCCCCCGCGTGGGTCACCCGCAGTTCGCAGTCGGTGAAGCCGGGTCCGCTGGCGCCACAGAGCTCAGAACCCGACACCGACGACACCGATTTCGGGACGCTCGTCGTGCTGACGCCCGCGCATCTGATCGTCGAGGTGGTCGGGTCGAGCAAAGGAGTCGTCGTGACGTCTGTGCCATTTGCGCAGGCCACGCTGTCGCCGACGGACGCGTTGTCGACCAATCCTTCCGAGCGTGGGTTCACGGTGTCCGGCTTCGACGACGCCGGGCCGCTCGGCAACACCTGCCACATCGGGCTCGGACCGGAGTCGGAAGCCGACGACTGTTTTGCCGCTGTGCGTTCCGCAATTTTCAGTGCCGCCGGTATCTGAATCGACGCAATGTCACAATTCGGTTTCCTACGTTCGAATGACACCGACTGAGCGTCGCATAGACATGCGCTCACGAGTATCGTCATCCCGCGACGGGGGTGGCCTTGGGGATGAACAACACACTTTCACGGTTTGCTTATATCGATGCAGCACGGTCGACAGCTCAGAACTTCGTCGACCTCGTGTGCAGCATCGACAACCCAGACGCGTCGCTGGGAAGGCGGTCGAAGTGGACCATCGCAGAGTGTGTCGGACACGTCGCCAGCGAGCCCTCCCGCTACCTTGACCTGGCATGTGGCGCCACAGCGTGGCCGAGCCGCCCCTCTGATCTCAAGGACATCTACGCAAAGCAGATCGCGAATCTGACCACCCGTGACGTACACAAGCTCGCGGCAAGGCTTCTCGACGACCTCGACGAACTGTTGGATCTGGTCGGCCACTTCGGTGCGCGGGTGCCCGTCATGCCCGTCGAAGGTGATTGCCGCGGAGTCCGCGCCGACTCCGCGCTCGGCATACTGATCGGGAAAATGACCGTGCACGGCCACGACATCGCGCGAACGGTCGGCGCCCACTGGGAACTCGACCCCGGTGTCGCACCGCTGGTCGCACGCGGACGGCACCAACTGTTGCCCTGCTGGATCGATCATCTCGGCGAGGCGTCACCCGACGCCACGTTCGAGATCCGATTCCGCGGGACCGACGAGCGCTTCGTGTACCAGTTCGCCGACGGACACCTCGAGATCAATCCCGACGAGCACGCCGATCCCGATCTCTACGTGAGCGTCAAACCGGCTGCGGGCGTGCTGATCGGCTACGGCCGCATGTCTCCGATACGTGCGCTACTGACAGGACGAGCCATGGCCTGGGGTCCCAGTCCATGGCTCGCTACCCATCTTGTCAAGCGGTTCGCGCCGCTTGATGCCTGACGCGACCGCCGCCGCGCTGCTGTCCACGACTCTGCGTGTTCGAGCCCTGCTGACCACGCGGCTGACCGCCGCGCGCCTGGCCTGAGCCGCGCTGGCTCGAGCTACCCTGCCCGGAACTGCGCTGGCCCGAACCACGCTGGCTCGACCCGCGCTGACCCGAACCACGCGAGCTCTGCGCGTCGCGGGGTCCGCCGCTGCGGCGTCGTGCACCGTTGGCGCCACCACGACCACGTCCACCGCCGGCTCCCTGACGGGACTGTCCGGCAGGGCGGGCGGGCTCCGGTGTCGGCTCGACTCGCTCGGCGCGTGCGCCGACGAGAGCGTCGACCTCTGCCGAGCTCGGGCGCACCCGAACCGGCTTGACCTTGATCGCAGCCTTGCCGAGCAAGCCGGCAACGTCGCGACGCTGATCCGGCAGGCACAGTGTGACGACATCGCCCGCGTTGCCCGCACGCGCGGTGCGGCCGGAGCGGTGGAGGTACGCCTTGTGCTCGGCGGGCGGGTCGACGTGGACGACGAGCTCGATGGCATCGACGTGCACACCGCGCGCGGCGACGTCGGTCGCCACGAGCACGCGCACACCGCCCTCGCCGAACGCCTTCAGGTTCCGATCACGTTGCGGCTGAGACAGATTGCCGTGCAGGTCGACGGCGGGGATGCCGTCGGAGGTGAGCTTCTTGGCGAGCTTGCGCGCCTGATGCTTGGTACGTGTGAAGAGGATTCGACGTCCCGTTCCCGATGCGAGCTCGGCGACCATGGCGTTCTTGTCGGCGTGCTCGATCTCGAAGACGTGGTGCGTCATAGCCTCGACGGGCGACGTGGCCTCGTCGACCGAGTGCATCGTCGGATTGTCGAGGAAGCGCTTGGCCAGCTTGTCGACGCCGCGGTCAAGGGTGGCCGAGAAGAGCATCCGCTGTCCGTCGGCAGGCGTTGCGGCCAGGATTCGGGTGACTCCGGGAAGGAAGCCCAGGTCGGCCATGTGGTCGGCCTCGTCGATGACGGTGATCTCGACGTTGTCGAGACGAACGATGCGCTGCTGCATCAGGTCTTCGAGTCGTCCGGGGCATGCGACGACGATGTCGACGCCGCGCCCGAGCGCCTGCTCCTGACGGGCCTGCTTGACGCCACCGAAGATCGTGGTGACGGTCAGGCCGACGGCCTTCGCCAGCGGCTCGACCGCGGTGGCGATCTGTGTGGCCAACTCACGCGTCGGCGCGAGGATGAGGCCGGTGGGCGCGCCGGGGACGCGGTCGACGTCGAGCTCGGCCAGTCCGGCGACCAGCGGGATCGAAAACGCAAGTGTCTTACCGGAACCCGTACGGCCGCGGCCGAGGACGTCGCCGCCGTCGAGTGTGGCGGGAAGGGTGTCGGTCTGGATGGGGAAAGCCTCGGATTTTCCGTCCGCGGCAAGGACTTTCACGATCTCGGCAGGTACGCCGAGCTCGGCAAATGTAGTCATGTAAAAGGTCTCTCTACGTGCTCATCAGCACTGCGGACCACGGTGGCCTGTGCTGTGGTGGCGAAATCGCGGGTGCGCGAAGTCGTTTCGCCGTATGAAGTCAAAGAGCGGTGGTCGACCCCGGGCTATGTGGGGGACCCGCCGCGAGAATTGCGATCTACGACGCGTTGGCTATGTCTGTGCACGCCAATATGTACACCGTACGCGAGGTCGTCCGAGTGAGCGAATCATGGTGAGCGCAGTCACGTTTACGCTCCGAAGTGGCTGCGGCGGAAATGTCAGAAAGCTTCGCTGACCAGTACCGCGAATGTGCCGGGCTCCAGTGCGTCGAAGACATGGTCGGCATCTCCGGGATACGAGATGTAGTCGCCGGGCCGAAGCTCGACCGGATCATCGAGGGGTCCAACCAACGCCCTACCCGCTGACAGAACGACATGTTCGACGACGCCGCGCGCGTGCGGGCGAGACACTTTCGGCTCCCCCGGCTCGGCGCGCAGCAAGAAGATGTCGCGTCGCGACGACGGCGAAGCCGCGGACAACAGCGTCGAGATGTACTCGGCGGTCGCCGACGGAATGGCCGGTCCGTCACCGAACCTGATCACCTCCACCCGACGCGGCGGGGTGTCGACGAGGTCGGAGAAGGTCAGGCCGAGCGCCTCACTCAGCGCCCAGACGGTCTCGATGCTCGGGTTACCAAGACCCTGCTCTAGCTGCGACAACGTCGATTTTCCGATGCCTGCACGCCGTGCGAGTTCGCCGATCGACAGGCCGACGCGCGCCCGCTCACGCTTGAGCGCCGCTGCGATCACCGCGGTGGGACCCGACGCCGTCGGATCGGCCTCGGATCGACCCGCAGCGCCACCGAGGTGGTCGTCCGGCAAATCGTCCGAGTGTTCATCTTGACGAACAGTACCCATATGTTCATCATAGTGGTCATGCGTTCGTCATGGGAAACACTCGGCTACGACACGCTGCGCAGCGTCGCAGTGATGGCGCTGTCGGTGTTCGTCATCGGATGCTCGTACGGCGTCGCCGGTCACAGCGCAGGGCTCAGTTGGTGGCAGATCCTGACCATCGCCTGCGTGGTGATGGCGGGCTCGAGCGAGTTCGTTTTCGTCGGCATTCTCGCCACCGGCGGACTGCCCATCGTCGGCGCTCTGGCCGGCCTGCTCGTCAATACCCGCAACCTCGGCTACGGTCTGTCCGTCGGGCCGTATCTCGGCTCTGGCATGCGCCGACTCGTCGGAGCACACATGGTGAACGACGAGACGGCCGCCCTGACCGCCGCAGCACCCGACGCCGAACGTGCGCGTGCCGCCTTCCTGTGGTGTGGGATCGGCGTGCTCGTCTCGTGGCCGGCGGGCTCAGCCGTGGGTTCTGCTGCGGGACAGGTCATCTCGAGTCCCGAGACACTTGGACTCGACGCCGCGTTCCCCGCACTGCTGGCCGCACTGGCTATTTCGGCACTGCGCGCACAACGTTCCGAGCGCGGCAAGCTCGGCGCGTCGCTGGCCCTGGGTGCCGTGATCGCCGTTGCCACAACGCCTTTCGTCCCCGCGGGCGTCCCGGTCCTGCTCGCCCTCACCGGGCTTCTTGCCGGCGTGCCGCTCCCCCGCCGCGATGCCGACCGTGCGCTGGATACTGCCGAACGTGCGGTCCATCCCGTCGACAGTGCGTCTCCTCATGCCGACCGTGCGTCTCGTTACGCCGAGAGTGCGCTCCAGACCGCCGAGCGTGCGTCGTGACGCACGGTACGCAACTGTTCATCGGCGTCGCAGTGCTGGCCGCAGGTACCTATGCGCTGCGGTTGGCCGGCCCCCTGCTGCGCTCACGAATTACCGTGTCGGACAAAGTGCGCGCACTGATCGACCGTGCCGCGCTGGTTCTCCTTGTTGCGGTCGCCGCGACCGGCGCCCTCTACGCCGGGCAGGATCTGTCCGGATGGGCGCGGCCGGCGGGTGTTGCCGCCGGTGTGGTGGCCGCACTGCTCAAGGCACCGCTGATCGTCGTGATCTTGCTGGCGGCAGGTGTAGCCGCTGGGCTCCGCGCGGCCGGCGTCGGGTGAGTTTGCCCTTACTCGGGGCACGCGGCATGTACGTTATGCGCGCTTGACCCAAATCCCTTCTCCGCGAACCGGACACGACGGCACCAGGGTTTCGAATCGCCGGGCGCGAGAGCTTGTCATCGGCACACGAACGCCCGAAGATCGTTGAGTTCGCATCGATCTACCGAGGGACCCTCACATGCGTAAGCGCTCGACGCCGCGTCTTCTGGCCATACTGACCGCAGCCATTCTTGGACTGGGTTCGGCCGTCACGTGTGCCGCGACTGCGCAAGCGGCTCCTCGCCTTCCGACCAACCCGATCGGCACCCCGACCTACACGGTGAACGTCAACAAGCCCGGCGGACCCTCGGGATACATCTTCTACACAACGGGCTGGGCCGCAGCGGTACCGCTGCCCGTCGTTCCGCGCGGACTCGGCAACACCGACCAATCCGCCGTCATCGTCGACAAGTCCGGGCGGGTCGTGTGGCGATACACCGTCGCCCAAGGGGGCAGCATCTCGAACTTCCGCACGCAGACCTATCAGGGACGCAAGGTGCTCACCTGGTGGGAAGGCTCCGGCCAAGGTGGCCACGGCGCGGGAGTCGACGTCATCGCTGACACCCGTGGGCACATCATCAAGAAGATCACCCCTGCGGGACTCGGCTCCGATGTCCACGAATTTCGGCTCACACCTGACGGTCGGGCACTGATCACGTCATACCACCAGGTCAGCGCCGACCTCACGTCCGTCGGCGGTCCCAAGCGCGGGACCCTCCTCGATTGCGTCGCCTCGGTTGTCGACGTCGCGAGTGGTCGGACGCTGACCGAATGGTCTGCACTACAACATATTCCGCTCACGGCGTCGGCTGCCCGATACACCGGCCTCGGCGGCGCAGCCACCTTCGACCCCTTCCATATGAACTCGATAGTGCTCGACCCGGCCGGAAACCTGCTCATCTCTTTCCGAAACCTGAACGCCGCCTACAACATCGACGCTCGCACCGGTCAGATCCTCTGGAGCGTCGGCGGAAAACACTCGAGCTTGCGCATGGGGCCCGGAACGGACTTCTTCGGCCAACACGACGTCGAGTACGCCGATTCCCACACGATTCGCTTGTTCGACAACAACATCAACGTTGCCACCCAACTCGGCGACTCCAGCATCAAGTGGATTCGACTCGATCCCACGCGACGCACCGCGACTCTCGTTCGGCGCCAGGCACATCCCGGAGGCCTGGCCACGGCAGCCACCGGCAACGCCCAGGCAGTGGCCGACGGTTACACCTTCGGGAGCTGGGGCACCGCCCCGCACATTTCGGAGTTCTCACCGTCGGGCGAAATGACCTACGACGCAACGCTTCCGGTCGGCACATATCGCGCCTACCTCGACACCTGGCCGTGATCGGAACGGTCTGAGCCGTAATGCTTCATCAGCTCCTGAGATCGACTCCGCCGACCGCTCGTCCGGCGAGTAGCGCCACAAGCTCGCTCGCTGGACGAGAGACCACCTCGCTGCCGTCACCGAACGACCACGCGAGATCGGTTGCACGAAGCGTGCGATTGCCGACATCCACTCCGAACTGTCGACCTGCGATTCCATCCGCGAGCGAGTCGAGGACAATCAGCGTCGCGTCATCAGACGAGCTGCGCGGCAACGTATTCGGAACGGTGATGTCGGCAGAGTGGATCACCGCGTGAGTCAGCGCGCCTGCGGCTCCACCTCCAGGTGGCGCCCACCCGGCCATGGTGTCGCCGCGCAGGTCGTCGAGTAGCTCGCTGAACGGTCGGCGCGCGTCACGCTCCGCGATCGTCTGCGACAGCTTTTCGAAGTCGCCATCCACCGCGGATAGCTCCGCCATGAAGGCGGGCCCGTCGTAGCGTGCGGCCATCGTCATATGTGCAACGACGTGCCGCACGCGCCATCCCGCGCACAGTGTTTCGGCGTCGGCAAGAGCGGCGCCACCGCCCAGCGACTGCGCGCCGTCGTCGAGGAGATCAGCCAACGCGGACAGTTGCAGGCCGACGAGCGCCTGAAGGTCGGTGGTCGAGATGTTCATGAGGGTTCTTTCGGTTGTCGGGCAAGGTCTTCGACGTAGGTGACGCCACGTTCGAGCGCCGTCTGCCAACCGGCCCTCGCTTCTGGTGTGCGATATTCCGGTGGCAAACCTCGCTGATGGGTGACGACTTCCGTTGTGCCGTCGCCGAGGTCGACGAATGTCAGCGAGGTGTGCACTCCGGAGTCCACTTCACGCCAAGCCAAGAACCGCGGTGCCTCCACGTCGGTGTACTCGGCGCGCATCCGGTACTCCGAGCCGTCGACGTCGTTGACCATCGTCGTCTCGAAGGCGCCACCTGGGCGCAGCTCGACGACGATCCCCTCCAGCGGCGTCGACGTCCCCGTCGGACCCCAGAAGTGAGTGAGGTGTTCGGGCTCGGTCATACACGCGAAGACGAGTTCCCTTGGGGCACGGTAGATCCGCCGCACTGTGAAAGTGTCGTCAGCCATGACCTTTTCCCTGTTCGACGATGGACGACAAGTGCTCGGAGAGCCTGTCGTGTCGAGCCACCCACTCGTCGCGACGGCCTGCGAGCCATCGCTGGGCGGCGTCGAGTCGATGGACTTCCAGATGGCACGGGCGTGACGTACCGATCCGCGTCCGCGTCACGAGGCCGGCGTCTTCGAGTACCTTGACGTGCTTGGAGATCGACTGCTGCGTGAGCGTCGACTGTTCGGTGAGCTCGTTGATCGTCGCGTCGCCCCTGGTCAACGTTTCGACGATGGCCAGCCGCGTCGGGTCGGCGAGGGCAGCAAATGTGTCGCCCAGTTGAGCTGTCATCACCACTCACTTTCCATCTTCACTACTTATCAGTTGTACACGTTATGAGTAGTATAGGGCGACGCAAGCGTGTTGTCACGCGGGCATGCCGCACGCAAGCTCAGGCGCCATAGGCGGCGACGAATGCTGCTGCTGCCGCGGTGGAAAGCCGTTGACGCTCAGCGCTATCGGGCAGGTCGTCGGGCATGAACTGGGCTCGATCCAGCGCGGACCCAAGCGCCAGATAGGCGAAATGCGCTGCAGCAAGACGACTCTCGTTGACGACGAGCAGCCCTGCGTCGATGTACGGCTGCAAACATTGCGCCACGACTTCGACGCCCTGCCCCGGCCCATAGTCGTAGTAGCTGCGGGCGAGATCCGGAAAGGCGTCCGCCTCGGCGATGATCAGTCGACGCAGGGACAGCACCCGCGGGTTCAGCACCGCATCGAGGTACACGAGCGCGACGCTGCGGAGCCGCGTCTCGAGCGCTCTCGACGATGTCGCGGCCGAATCGCCGAATGCTGATGTGAGCGTGGCTATTACCGCGTCCGAGTTCGACGCCACACCTTCGACGATGTCCCGGAACAGACGCTCTTTGTCGGTGAACTGCTTGTAGACGGTTTGCTTCGACACACCCGCCCGCGTCGCCACTTCGTCCATGCTCGTTCCGCGAAACCCGTTCCGCAGGAAGAGTTCCGTCGCGGCGTCGAGAATCGCCTGCCGTTTACGCTCGGTCCGCCCCGGCGTCGGCTCGTCGTCCTTCTCGCTCATTCTGCGTCAGCCAATCGTCGGAGTACTGGATAGTCTAGTTCCATCCAACCTATCATCGGTACACCCAGCGACCCCGAGGAGAGCCATGACCACATTTCGTACCGTGCTCGAGGCAACGGGCGGCAAGAACGTTGGGATCGTCGTCGACGAGGACGTCGTGCTCGCCTTCGGTCGTGGGAAGCGCGTGCCCGTCATCGTCACCATCGACGGCGATTACACCTACCGCACGACCATCGGCGTGATGGGTGGGCGCTATCTCGTGTCGTTCAATGCAGAAACGCGCAAGAAAACGGGGCGTGGAGCGGGCGACGAAGTCGAAGTGGAGCTCGTCGTCGACCCAGACCGGTAGAGCACAGCTCAGCCAATGGCCATCCGTAGATCCCACAGCGGCGCATGGGGTTCCATCTGCCACTGGCGTACGGCGTTGAGGCGGATGATCCGCGTCGTGCCCAGAATCAGCAGCGCAGCGAGGGGTAGTTCGGCGAGGAATGCGGTGAGTAGCGAGACCCACCGGTCGTCGGGGGCCGCGGTCATGATGTCGAACCAGGCGTCGCAGATGAGCAGGATTCCGGTGGTGAATCCCGCGAGGACCAGCAGTTGTCGACGCAGGAACGCCAGCACCGCCGTCGCGGTCATCATGGTGACGAGCAGGACGTCGAAGCCAATCCAGGTGACCGACCGGTTGTGGGCGACGTAGTCGACCGGCAGGGTCAGCCCGAGGAAGACAATCCACGGAATGAGTGCCGTCGCGCCGATCGCCATCACGCCGATGCGCACGCGCCGAATCCTGCTGCGCACAACCGGACTCGGCGCGATGCCGTCGAGCGGCCGGGACAGTCGGGCAATCAGATCCCGACGCTGCTGCGCAGTCAGAGCTGCGATCTCGGCGTCGGACAGGATGTCATGGCTCATGACGATCACCTCTCGGAGCGGACGATTCCGTCTTACCCGCTCGGGAGCCTCATCTGCCAACTACGCACCGGTTGTGCCGAAGAGTTGCTCGTAGCGTTGCTTCGGCTCGAGCGTGAGTCCGGACTTCACAAGCTTTGCCCAGTCGCCCGCCAGCACTTCCTGCTCTCCCGACTCGATGGCGTCGAGGCCGGCATTTGCCAGCTCGGCGGGTGAAAGCTTGGGCGCGTCCATGCCCTGAGACATGTCGGTGTCGACCAAACCCATGTGGATGGCCGTGACCTGCGTGCCCTGCGCGGCCAACTCGAGTCGGGTGCTGTCGGTGAGCATCCAGGCTGCTGCTTTCGACGCGGCGTACGCGCCGGCGCCCGGTGCGGTGAACCACGACAACGCAGACACGACGTTCAGGATTGCTCCCCCACCATTCGATTCGAGGATCGGCGCGAACGCACGGGTCACAAGCAGCGGCCCGTAGAAGTTGGTATCCATCTCGCGACGGATCGCTGCCTCATCTCCGGACACCAGCGGCGTTCCCGTGGAGATGCCCGCATTGTTGATCAGCAGATCGACGTCGGTCGCCGTCGCGGCGGCAGCGGCGATGTCGTCGGGATTGGTGACATCGAGCGAGATCGCCTCGACGCCGTCCGCGTGGATGGTGCCGGCGTCGCGAGCCGCCGCGTATCTTCGACGCCCCGCGGCGCTTGAGTTGTTCGACGAACGCCGCTCCGATTCCCCTGTTCGCGCCGGTGACGAGCACAACCGCACCCTCGATGTTCATGATGGTTCCATTCTGTATCGATCGCTAGCTTATTGACTCAGCCACCGTAACACATTCTGTAACGGTCGCTATGTTATTGTCGGACCGTGGCAGGCCGACCTCGGAGTTTCGATCGCGACGCCGCCCTGCTGGCGGCCGTCGAGGAGTTCTGGCGTTCGGGATATGACGGCTCCTCCATCGCGCGGCTCACTGCCGCCATGGGCATCACGGCACCGAGCCTCTACGCGGCCTTCGGCGATAAACAGCACCTGTTCGACGAGGCGTCGGCGCTCTACTTCGACCGCGCGATCGCAGCAGTCGACGACGCAACCGCGCTGCCGACCGTCGAACAGGCGATCGCCCGAATACTCGACCACACCGCACACGCGCACACCGGACCTACGACGCCGCCCGGCTGCCTGATGCTGACCGAACCGCGCCTCGGTGCGCAGCGGGAAACCTTGCGGGCGCGCCTACAGGATCGACTCGACCAGGGCATACGCGACGGAGACCTCGCCGCCACAGTCAACAGCGATCAGTTCGCAGAGTTCCTCGTTGCCGTTCTTCGCGGAATGTCGGGATGCGCGCGCGACGGCGGCTCGACCCAGGACCTCCTGAACATCGCCGACACCGCGATGACGGCGCTGCGGGCGGTGAGCACCGCAGCAGAGAAGTCTGCGTGAGCTCACACGTTCAAGAACACCGATGCCGCATGGACTCGGCAAGTTCGCGGTCGAGGCGATCGCGCGTTCGGGTTTCCGAAACCCCTAGCCCCACATGATTTGTCCACTCGCCGCAGCTCCGAGTAGATGCTGGAGCCGTGGGACTGTCTGCCGGACACGGATAGTGGGCGCTCGAGCCAAGGCCCAAGCCGTTCGCCCGGATGCCCTCAGTAAATGGTTGATGCTGGATTCGGATCGTCTCCGTACCGGTCAAATCGAACGTGCCAGGCCCCAGGCCTATAGTCGCCCATGCGCAGGAAACTATTTGTCTCACCGCCAGGATCATCGATCCCATCGAGATCTGGTCGCCACAGTAGTGCGACATCTTCATCTCCCGTTAGTGCGCCAGGAACCTCATCCCAATCGAAGTCGGGTCCAGCGTCGTTCTCTCCGTCGGGTACTCCGTCATCGTCGTCCCATTCCGGACCTAAAGGAAGGCTCCGAAATTGCCGCCGCAGCACGCCCTGCTCGTCAATTGCATCGCGTGCAACATCAACCCACCCCCCGTTACAGCACAAATAGACGAGAGCCTCCTCCGCGGGCGTGCGCGAGGAATGATCAAGACCTGTGGATCAGGGAGGGCGTGCCTTCCCGTAAATATGATCCTGGTAGTCACTTGATCAAGTCAGCGTTGCAGCGCTGGCGGAAAGGCACGCCTCGTGCTCACGGTAGTCAACTCCAACGAAGGTTCCAACCCGGCTGGCGAGGACCGCTCCATCCTCGATCAGATCGTCCGAGACGGTGCTCGGCAGATGCTCGCCGCGGCATTGCGCGCCGAGGTCGCCGCCTGCATCGACCAGTTCACCGATCAGGTCGATGAGAACGGGCACCGTCTGGTGGTGCGTAACGGCTCCCACAGCGAGCGGGAGGTGATGACCGCTGCGGGTGCGGTTGCGGTGAAGGCACCGCGGGTCAACGACTAGCGCGTCGACCCAGACACCGGTGAGCGGCAGAGGTTCTCGTCGAAGATTCTGCCGGCGTGGGCACGCAAAAGCCCGGAGATCTCCGCGGTCCTGCCGCTGCTGTACCTGCATGGACTGTCCACCGGCGATTTCGGGCCGGCACTCGAGCAGTTCCTCGGTTCCGGCGCTGGGTTGTCGGCGGCCACCATCAGCCGACTCACTGCCCAGTGGCAGAAAGAAGCCGCAGCCTTCGCCGACCGCGACATCACCGCCGACTATGTGTACGTGTGGGTCGACGGCATCCACCTCAAGGTGCGCCTGGAGCAGGAGAAGCTGTGTCTGTTGGTCATGATCGGCGTCCGCGCCGACGGCCGCAAGGAGTTGATCGCGCTCGCTGACGGCTACCGGGAATCGACCGAGTCGTGGGCCGATCTGCTGCGCAGCTGTAAACGCCGTGGCATGCCCTGCCCCCCCCCGGGGGGGGGGGGGGGCGCGCTCGGGTTCTGGGCCGGGGTCCGCGAGGTGTTCCCCGAGAGCCGGGGCCCCGCGGGGG
>NZ_LZMI01000115.1:0-44565 GCF_001665475.1 Gordonia sp. 852002-51296_SCH5728562-b
CCGATCTCGAACACGTCGCGCAGGAACTCAACGGCCGTCCACGCAAAACGCTCGGCTGGGATACCCCAGCCGAGCGTCTGCGTGATCTAATCACCACCAACTAACAGCAGTGTTGCGCCGACCCCTTGAAACCGCCCACCACGGTGCGGGGGCCGCGCCTTATCCACAACACCTAGCACTGTCGGTGAATTGCACTGTGGCTCACAGGATTACCGGCGTTGCGCCGTTGCGCCGCACGTCCGCATAGGGCAGCATGGTGGGCATGACCGCAGCAGCACCCACCGCCGACCTCCCGGCGTCGCGGTGGTCCGGTCGCCTCGCCGCCCTGTCCCGCGCTGGCGTCCCCGACGACGATCCGCGCCAGGTCCGCGCCCGGGAGGCGCTCGCCTTCCACCGCTGCCTGCGCGTCATCGACGCCGAACGCGACCAGCTCGCCCCTGCCGACGCCGCCGCCCTGGCCGACTCCCTGGGAGACGGTGCGACGACCATGCGCACCTGACAACCACCTGCTGCTCTGGCGGGCCTCGACGCCACGGCAGCAGCACCGGATCGACGACACCACCCCGTTCGACCCACCCGCGACGCCTCGCCGTCGCACCACCGAGGAGACCCAACCATGACCAGCACCACCCCGAAGCCCACCGACCACGAGATCGAGTCCGCGATCCTGGCCACCGTTGCCGACCTCGCACCCGATGACGGCGACATGGTGCCGTGGTCCCGCGTCCGCGCCCGCCTCTCCCGCACGTTCGGCTACTGGGCGGTGCAGGAGTCGATGTGGGCGCTGTGGCGGCGCGGTGACCTCGTGCTCATCAAGATCAGCGGCTCACCCCACATCGGACTCCCCGACGAGTGCAGCCGGATGGCCGACGCCGCGTGCAAGAAGCGCGGCGAACCCCGACGGCTGCTCGTCGTCTGACCGCCATGCCCGCCCCCAGCGTCGACCTCGACGCCTTCCACGTCCTCGGCCAGCTCACCGGGCGCGCCTGGTGCGAGGGCCGACTCGACGCCACCGGCCTAGCCCAGGTCTGCCGCCACGTCCTCGGTCTCGACCTCGAACGGGCGCGGGCTGTCCTCAGCCCGTCAGCACCGACACCCATTACCGCACAACGCAATTAGGAGACACGTCATGGCCAGCGGATACCTCAAGCCCCGCCCCCAGTAGCCGGTCGGACCGACGCCGGTGTTCGACCAGACGACCAAGCGCGAGCGCCGTCGGCGGTGGCTCACCACGGTCTACGACGCCGACTTCGACTTCGCCGCCGAGGTCGACGCCATCGTCGGGCCGCTCGCCCAGCGCGTCGCCGCCCAGCCGCGCCCGATTGTGTTTGGCGCCCACGTCGAAGCCGTCACCGAGGCCGTGGGCGGGCTGTGTGGAACCGTCGCCGAGCTGGTCGCCGACACCCGGCTCCGCTCCCTCGACTCCGTGGACCGGGCGCGCGCCCGGGAGGCGCTGCGGACGGTGAACACCTCGGCGGTCTTGACGATCTCGCCCGAGGCGCTCGCCGACGGCACCTGGGCGGCGGCGCTGGTCGAGATCGCCCGCCCGCACACCGAGGCGCTGTCCCGGCTCCTCGGACGCCAGAACGACGCGCGCCGTGGGGAACCCACCGCCTCCGATCTGCTCATCGACGCCCTGCGCGGACTCGACAGCGCTTCCCTCGACCTGTCCCGACGCGTCGACAAGGCCGAATACTGGCGCTCGATCACCCCCGACGCCGACGGCACCACCGGACCCGACGCCGCGCAATCGGCCCGCGACACCCTCGCGGAGCTGGGTATCGGGGCCTCGACGTGAGCACCGCAACCACCACGGCGACCGGCCAACGCCTCGAACGGTGCGAGGGCTGTGGGACACCCACCTGGCGGTGGCGGGGATCGGTGCATGGTTACAAGTACGACGAGTGCGTCGCCCGCGCCATCGGCCTCGACCGGCCACCGTCCGAACGCCAGATGCGCACCGCCCGCTTCACCCGCCACGATCACCACGAACGACAGGAGTCACGATGACCGCCCCCGCCCCCTCGACGCCGGACCTGCTCCCCCGTCGACTACGACGCACCCCTCGTCAATCCGTTACCGGGCGGCCTGTCCCCGGCCACCACCTGGATTCAGGACGGGACCGGCGTCCCCCGCTGGCTCGCGGGCGGTGTGGCGGTGCGCACGTGGAACTTCGGCGGTGCCGACGCCTCCGGCATCTGGGGGGGCCGAGTGGTGCGGTGACCCCGGCGACGAGATCAAGGACGGCGAGCGGCCCGGCAACCTCGACCCGTTCGCCCCAATCACCTCGTGGGCGTTCGACATGTGCGACCTCACCGAGCCGTCCCAGGCCGAGGTCCGCACCCTCGCCGAGCAGAACCTGCGGCTCATCGAGCCGGTGATGGTCGAGCGCGAGTTCTCCGCACGCCTGCTCGCCGACGCCGGAACCCCCGCCGCCGCAACGGGATCGTCGAAGCGGTCGCCGAGCTGGAGGCGGCGCTGGGCCGCACCAACACCATCGGCGTCATCCACGCCTCGCCCCGCTGGGCCGCCCATGCCGCCGACCACAACCTGCTGCAGTTCGTCGGGGGCGGTGCGCCGCGCACCCCGCTCGGGCACCTGTGGGTCTTCGGCGGCGGGTACGAGGACTCGCCCATGTCCGACACCCTCGTCGCTACCTCGCCACTGTACGGGTGGCGCGATGCCGTGGCCGTCCGCGACACCATCGAGGCCCGCTACAACCAGTACGTCGCCATCGCCGAACGCTCGGTGGTCATCGGCTACGAACGCGCCATCGGAGCCGCCACGATCACCACCACCCCCTGAACCAACCGACGACGGGCGCGCATAACACGTTCAGGGCGCGTACGCCCAACGATGGGCCGGGAACCGGGATTGGCTGCGGGCCACCGGAACCCGGCCCCATCACCGCACCGCAGCACCACCGAGAGGAGCACCACATGACGAGGACCACGCCCCGCACGATCTGGCACCGCGAACGCACCCCGAAGCGCACCGAGGTCGCACCGCCGACACCGGAGTCCTCGACGCTGACCCCGGCCCAGCGGTCGAAGTACGCGCTCGCGGTCCACGAATCGGCACACGCCATCGCCGCCACCATCCTCGGCCACGAGGTCACCACCGTGACCCTCAACGACGACACCCGGTCGGGAAGCTGTGCGGTGGTCCAGCGATTCGGTGGCCCGCCCTCACCCGAGGTCGCCTACGCAGGCCCCTACGCCGAGCAGTTCTTCCGCCACGGTGGCCCGCCCACGGGCGCTGCGATCCGCCGCGCCCTCGACGGCACCGACGACTTCGCCGCCATGACGGCGGCGGGCGACACCCGGCCCGCAGAGATTCCCCGGCTCATCGCCAACTGCTGGGCCTCGATCACCTACCTCGCCAACCACCTCACCATCAACGGCGCAGCCACCCAGGCCGACGTGAACCGCGCGCTGCACCTCCCCGCCGACGACCCTGACGGTCGCCATCACGCCCTGGCAGAGATTCGATCGGGCAGTGCGCCCGGCTCGTTCAACGTCGTCGCCCCGCTCCCGTAGGCCGAGCCGTAGGCGAAGCCGCGAAGGCGAATTAGTAAGCGGCACAGCGCGTTTCTCTGAATCAGGGCTGAGGTGCGCCAGAAGACATCGCGGCTAGCTCGTCGGCCCGCTCCTTGACGTGCATCTTCAAGTTCTCGCGGTAGAACTCGTAACGCTGGTGGTCGCTCAGCGCGTCCGCGATCTCCTCGTCGGTGAAGCCTGCGTGCGACAGCAGACACAGCCTCAACACCCAGATCGCCGACGACTCCGCGATCATCCAGTTGTAGACCTGTTCCTCGAACGGGCGTCCGGTGTTGTGATGCGCCAGGTCGTTGCGAGCATCCTTGACTAGCTCTGCCCACTTGTCGACGGGCAGGGTGATCTCTGGGGCGATACGAAGCGCCGTCTCATGAAGGGCACGAGCGCGCTTCACGTAGTGCATGTCGCCCGGGTCGACGATGCGCTTGTGGATGCCCTCGATGAGCGAGCACGCCACGACACCCTGAACCTGAATTGCCTCCTTCTCGACCGGGTTCGCGACAGCGGCAGCAAGTCCGTCCATGGTCTGCTCGATTGCGAGCCACCCAGCGATGCGCTCCAACGTCACCGACGATGGCGGCAGAAGGTTGTGAGGATCGGGCCACGATGTCTTGCTTGAGTCCTGGTCTCGAGTTTTCACATCGAGCCAGTCGCCTTGCGCGGTCTCGCGGACTTGGATGCGCTGCGGTGTGAGGTCGGCGTCGACGGTCAGCTTCATCAGCGTCACCACCGAACGCACCGCGCGGTCAGCCGAGCGCAGCCTCAGCGTGAACGAC
This sequence comes from Gordonia sp. 852002-51296_SCH5728562-b, assembly GCF_001665475.1. NCBI lineage: Bacteria > Bacillati > Actinomycetota > Actinomycetes > Mycobacteriales > Gordoniaceae > Gordonia > Gordonia sp. 852002-51296_SCH5728562-b. The sequence goes on from NZ_LZMI01000115.1 coordinate 4,334, forward strand.
GGGCGGAACTCCAACCACACCAGCTCGTCGTCGCGTTCACACAGCAACTCGCCCGCGTCACTCGTCGCTGACCCGGCGTCGGGTAGCTGCTCCCACCAGCCCGGGCTATCGAGAGTGAAGCGGAAGGCGTCCAGCGTCGCGGCATGGCCAGTGGGCAAGTGCGCACCAACGATCAAGGTGTACGGGTCCCAGACCTGCTGCAGTGGCGGCGTCTCGAAGTCGAACAGGTTCTTCGGCATGTGCTGCAGATACGAGTCAATACCCGTCACTGGACCGGCGTCCGTGTCGCCGAGCAGCACGCGAGCCACACCGTCCTGCACGATGCTCGCCGGGTCACCACGGTGACTGATGTGTAGGCCCGTCTCGGTGACTTCCACCGGTTCGTTCAGCTCGTCGATGACGCGGTGGTTGAGCTTAAGCCGAGCCCGAGACCCGGGCTCCCAGGTCAGGGTTCCTGGGACGCGCTTCGCAGTGTTGTCGGGCGACCAGAACTCGCCCGTCATCTCTAGTGATTCCACGCGGCCAAGATAGCCGTGCCCTACGACACAGATAGTCGAGTACCAGAAGATGAGCTCGCTCGATCTACACCAGATGTTGCCCGCTTATTGTTCACCGTCGCCACCCTCGATAGCTGGCTGTGGGTCGGGGTCGCCCTTGTGGAACACCTCGTGCGCGTCGAGCGCTGCGCTGAGGTACGTGCCGTCGGAACTCATCGCCCGCAGCATCGACTCGATCTCGAAGCCGCCGTCACCAGCGCGCAGACGCGCAGATACTTGGCGGTGCATCATCAGCGGTAGACCACCGACTCGCTCATCGAGGCTGTGCTTCCACAGCACCCGGTACACCCGCATCTCGGGCGTCACCTCGTGATCGAGGTACCAGGTCTCCTCGCCCGGCTCGAACTTCCAGGCAATCCGGCGCGACGACAGCTTGGCTCTGCGTCTCCCCGCCATCTGAGCGGTCCCCCGAACGGTGACAGCCTCACCGCGAGCGTCGAGGTGCTCTGCGAGCGATGGCCACAGCCGGTACACCCGAGATGTAGTAGCCCCGGCCTCAAGCCGAACAGGACCGTGCGGCGTCGGCTCGCGAACCTCTAGCTCCTTCGAATCCGCGTCGCGGAAGGCAGGTGGCCTGATCCACCTGCGACCGGTGTTCCACCATTGTCCGTGGCCCGGCCCAACGTCGAGCGCAATCTCGTCGACCGAGACCGGCGACCGACCCACGTTGGTGACCCTCACCCGCGCCGCCTCGATACCGAAGAAGCCGAGATCACCCATGTCCCGAAGCGGGTCGTTCCACGCGCGCCGCTTGCTCCCCGATGTCTGCACCACTGCGCGGTCCTCGTCGCGGTAGTAGAACAGCAACTCGACCTTCAACCTCGCGCCGGAAAGCCGGTAAAGGGTGAACTGCCAGACCAGACCGCCGAGGGTGATGCAGGCGCTCGTGATCGACACGATGAGCGCGACGGTAGCGGTTGTCACCACGTCAGGATGGCACAGCCCACCGACGGAACCGCCCCACGAGGCGGTGTGTCGAATTGCGCAGCTGCGCTGGGAGTTTCGAGGCGGTACTCACGGGCAACAACGCGCTCGGTATTGCCCGCTTATTGCCCGGGCTGGCCAAATATCGCTCTGACCTGGTGGTCCCGGCTGGGATCGAACCAGCGACCTCCCCGGTGTGAACGGGACGCTCTTCCACTGAGCCACGGGACCGCGCGCGACGCGCAGAGGCGTCGGTGCACGAGGGGAAAGACTACACGGATCGACGCTGGGAACCCAAATCGCGGTCTGGCGGTGCGTCTCGGCGCGATCGCGACTCCTACCCGCTGCACACATCCTACTTTGCGAGGCTCTGACCAGGCGATTTGGTAGAAGCGTGTCGGTCGGATAATGTTCTGCATCGCATCGCGAGCAACAAATGGTCCACAAGATCTGCTCGCGAAGCATGCGGATGTAGCGCAGCTGGTAGCGCATCACCTTGCCAAGGTGAGGGTCGCGGGTTCGAATCCCGTCATCCGCTCGGCGCGAGTCGACTCGCATCTGGTGGTGTGGCCGAGTGGTGAGGCAACGGCCTGCAAAGCCGTGTACACGGGTTCGATTCCCGTCGCCACCTCCAAACCACCAATTTCATACCCGCGCGATTAGCTCAGCGGGAGAGCGCTTCCCTGACACGGAAGAGGTCACTGGTTCAATCCCAGTATCGCGCACCATAGTTAGGCCAGTTCAGACGCGGTTTCCGAGACAATCGGGAGCCGCGTTTCTGCTATCCGGGTCCGCTGTGCACGCACAATGCACGCACAATGCACGCACAAGGTTGTAATACCGGGACGTACTGGCAGCGTTGTGCACGCACCTGCACGCACTATTCCCCCACGACGCGCAGTGCCGGAGCCGACGGCGTGACCGACGTTGCGACGGCTGACAGCAGGCCAGCGGACGCCGACAGGTCCTCGCGGAAGAGGCCGACATAGACGCGCTGCGTGATCGCCACCGATGCGTGGCCCATCCACCGCGACACAATCTCAATCCGCACACCGGCGGACGCGCACAGACTGGCGAACGTATGCCGGAGCGCGTGCACCGTGATCACGCGATCCTCACTCGACAGCCCGGCCAGATCAGCCGCCGGGATGATCACCCGTTTGTTCAGGTTCGACCGGCGGATCGGTGCGCCGGTGGCGCCGACGAACACGGGGTCGGTCGGTGCCTTCCCCTGCACGTGCGCGCGCAGATCGGCCACGAGGTGCGGCGCCAGGTCGACGTCGCGCACCTTGTGGCCCTTGGGCAGACCGGGCACGAGGTGGCCCGCCTCCTCTGTATTGGCGCGGCGTACGTGAATGATCCCTTTGGTCAGATCGAGGTCGCGCACCTGTAGTCCGGACAACTCCCCTACGCGCAGACCGGAGTACGCAGCGAAGCGGAGGAGCAGACCGTCGGGTGATGCCGGAGCGGCCGGGATGATCGGCACGCCGTCGGCGTCGCGTTCGAGGTCAAGTTCTGCCTTACGGTCCCGGCCGCCGCGGGAGCGGTTCGAGCGGAGCATGTAGAGATAGTCAGCGGCCCGTGCCAAGCGGTCGACCTCGACAGCCGACAGGAACACATCGGCTATGCCGTCGACCTTGGGCAGCTTCACCTTCGCGGCCGGGTTACCGCGCAAGCGACCATCGGCCACGGCGTAATCGAGAACCGACGACAGCACCACATAGCACCGGTGCACGGTGGCCGACGACAGCCCGGACCCGACGAGGTCAGCAACCCACCCGGTCACCTCACCGTGCGTGATCGACCCCAACTCACGAGACCCCCACACCGGCGTGATGTGGTTCTTCAGGATCGAGGCGTAGTTCTCCTGCGTCGTGGTGCTCTTGTCGATCACCAGAGTCTTCAGCCACGCATCGGCCACGGTCTGCACGGTGGTGCGACTCTTCCGACGGTCGACGTGCGACCCGTCGCGTAGTTCGGCCGTGAGCCGGTCCGCCTCTGCCTGCGCGTCGGCTTTGATCTCGAACGTGCCGCCGGAGCGCTCCCGGCCGTCGAGGTCCACGAACTTGATAGCCCACCGCGCGCGCTTGGGTACCTCGACGCCGTCGACCACATGCCAGCCGGAGGACCGTTTCACCCGCCGCCGGTAGTCCGTGTAGTGCTGATCAATCACGCGGACGTTGCCAGGCCGTCGGCGCGTTGTACGGGTCTGCGCAGGTTCGTTCATGCGGTCCAGAGTATCCGCTGACCTCTTCCCGATGCACGCACACCTCTAGTGTGACGTAGTTCACACCGATGGATATCGCGCTGACCTGCGCTGATAGTTGTCACGGTTGACGATCACGGGTTTTCGCGTCGTCGCTGGTCACCGGATTATGTGTCTCGAACCGGCCCGGGTCCCTGTAGTTTTCGAGTTGACGAACAACCGTGACAACTATTGTCCCCCAACATGTTTCGAGCGTGTCGAGCTAGTTTCATGTGCTCTCATGGTGTCACCGGAACAAACCAGGAGGACCACATGAACACAATCGACGTCACCGAAGCACGAGACGCGGCCGACGCCGCTCCCCTGCCCACACTGCCCACTGACCCCGCGGTGCTGCTCGACGAGCGACAGGCCGCATACCTGGCCGGACTCAGCCCGTTCACGCTGCGGAACATGCGCCAGGCCGGACGCGGACCGCGCCACGTGCAGATCGGCCGTCGCATCCGCTACCGGCGGCTCGATGTCGAAGTTTGGATCGAATCGCACATCGCTGCCTGACTCTCGCACGATCACCACACATCGCCGGGGAGGCGGTAGCGCGAAACGTATTCGCGCGCAACGAAAGTGGAGAAATGCCCTACAACAAGAAACGGCGCCCGGCCGGGGAGCCGAGCGCCGTCGCCGCGATCACCACGCGCGAGCAGGAGAATGCCCACCTCGACGATACTTCGGTGGTCGGACATTTTGCACGCCTGGCGCACGAGATCGCCGATGAAATCCCCGGCGCAATGGTCGGGCCGCTGGCCGGTAAGGAACCGGCGAACGCTGGCAGTGGGTTCTACGACTTCGTGTCGGTCGATGACCCCCGGTTCGACGAGATCGCTTGCGCGGCAGACGATAACCCTCGTGTGAGCGGCATCGGCTGGCGCCCGTCGGCCGGTCAGGGGGTGATTGACTACGACGCGTACAAGCCGGGTATTCCGGAGAAGTTCGCCGCGTTCGCCGCTGCTGTCGATCTGCCTGACACGCTGACGATTGTTACCGGTCAGGGTGGTCGTCACCTCGTGTTCTCACTGCCCGACTACGCGCATGAGTCGGGGCTGTCGGTGCCTGAGGGGAGCGGAATCGACGCCGTGCGCACGCACTGGCAGGGCTACTTGGTCGGACCCGGTTCGGTTCACCCGGACACCGGCGACCTGTACCGGTTCGAGGAGCCTCGTCGGCCGATCGCTGAGTTACCGCCGGACGCGGTCGCTGCACTGACGGCGTCACGTCGCCGTACGAGCGGACGCGTCGGCCGACCGGCCAATGATGAGGTTGCGCTGTGGCTGTATCGCCACGGCAGCGGACGGCCGTCGGCCGCGATGCGCACAGCGGTCCGCGATCTGGGAACGATGCGTGAACACGCCCACGACACGATGCGCGATGCGATCTGGCGCTGTCTGCGTCTGGCCGACGAGGGCCACCCCGGCGCCCAGGTCGCTATCGGCAAGGTCACCGCGAAGTTCCTCGACGAGATGACCCGGCGTGAGCGCGTCGGTCTGCCCGGTGTCCGCACGCCTGAGGAGGCCATGTACGAGATTCGCGATGCGCTGGCCGGTGCGGTGGCCCACATCCTCGCTGACCGTGAGGGGGTGGCCTGATGGCTGACGCTGACGAGGTCGCACGCAAGGTGACCGAGGAGCTTGTGGGCAAGCCTCCGCAGGAGCGAAAGCGCAAGCCGCGCAAGGATATGCACAAGGTTGCTGACGCGATCGAAGTCTACCTGCGCCGGTATTGTGTGCTGCCCGGTGAGCACTGCTACGTGGCCGCGACGCTGTGGGTGATGCACTCGTGGGTGGTCGAATCGTTCGACACGACGCCGCGTCTGTTCCTCGACAGTGCGGTGCCCGGTTCGGGTAAGAGTCGCGTGCTCGAATTGCTCGAACACCTCGTGTGCTGGCCGCTCAATTCGTTTTCTGCGTCCCCGGCCGCGTTGATCCGGTCGATCGACGCCGGACAGCGAACAATCCTGATCGACGAGGTCGACACGGTCTATGCGAAAGCGGCAGGGACCGAGGACATCACGGCCGTGATCAACGCCGGGTACAAGCGGGGTGCGAAGGTGCCGCGTTGTGTCGGTCAAGGTGCCGACTTCGAGGTGGTCGAACTGTCCGCGTTCGCGCCGATGGCGCTGGCCGGGCTGACGACCAACGTCCCCGACGCAGTGCGGTCACGGTCGATCCACTTCCGGATGCGCAAACGCATCGCGGCCACCGAACCGCTGGCGCGTTACCGGCGTCGGGACGCTGAGGCTGAGGCCGGGTCGATGCGCGCCTCACTGCGCGTGTGGTCGGAGTCGACGGTCACCGATGCGCTGGCAACCGCGCGCCCGGTGCTGCCCGACGGCGTCGAGGATCGACCAGCCGAGGTCTGGGAGCCGTTGGTGGCTGTGGCCGACGCGGTCGGTGGGCAGTGGCCCACACGTGCCCGTGAGGCGTGCGCTGCGTTCGTGTTCGCGAAGTCAGCCGACGGCCCGTCGCTGGGGGTCGAGATGCTGACCGCGATTCACGAGATTATGGCGACGTTCAAGCTCGACGACATCGCGACACCGACGCTCATCACCGCGATCAAGGACATGAAGGACGCGTCGCCGTGGCCTCCGTCGCGGGGTGACCTCGAACCGGCCGTGCTGGCGCGGTTGCTGCGTCCGTTCGATGTCGAGCCGAAGCAATTCAAGGTCGACGGCAAGAAAGTGCGCGGCTACCGGCGGTATGGCGATGGCGGTCTGTTCGATGCGTTTGCGCGCTACGTCGAGGACGGCGACGCACCCGACGAGGAGTCGCGCAGCGTGCCCGAACCGAAGCGGACGAGCGTTGTCCGAACCGACCGGAGCGGACGTCGGCCGCTGCTCAGACTCGACTACGACATCCGCGATGTGCCCGGTGTCGACCCCGACGACGAGGAGACGGCGTCGTGACCGTCTCCGCGCCCGTCCTCGTCATAGGCGGTACTAGCGGTACCCCCGGTACCCGCGTGGTGTATCCGCTGGTCAGAGCGCCGCTGGCGTGGTACCGGGCTGGCGAAATTACCCGGTACCCGACCGGTACTGACCCGGTACCCGACCCCGATCGGGTAGGTACCGGCAAGACGCGGGTACCGGGTACCCGGTACCTACCCGGTACCAATTTCACCCCCTCTGACCTGCGAAGTACCGGCAGTACCGCCGGTACCGCCGTCTCAGCCAATGGACGGGAGCACACGAGCGCATGACCGCATCGACATCGGGCACCGGACCCCGAAGCAAGGCACGAGAGAACGCGATCGACCGGCGCCGACAGGAGTTCGACGAGTACGTGACGCGGATGCTGACCGACCCGACGCCCGGCACCACATGGCACCCGCTCTACCGCTGGCCGTCGGACACCGACGAGGCATACGCGGAACGGGTCGCCGACTACGAGCGAACACAGACCACCGGCCGACCGGCCGGGGAGAGATGAGGGGATATGACCGACATTCTGAGTACGCCGCCGAGCGCGCAGGCCTACGCCGAGGAGGAGCGGCGCAGGGGCCGCAACGCGGAGATGAGCAGGCCGAGCCGTCGACAGGTCGAGGAGCACAACAAGCGCGTCATGGCCCAGGCTGGGGATCGGCTGATGGCCTCGACGACGTCGGTTGCACCGGAGCCTTCGCCGCCGGTCGGTAGTCATCCGCCGGTGCCCGACCTCACCGCTCAGGGGGCCATAGGGCAGGCCGTGATTGACCTCCTGCGTTTCGACCGGATCGAGGCAGCGCGCACGCGGACGATGTCACGCGTGATCGAGGAGGAACGCGCGCTTGCCGACGAGGCGCACGGAGACGCGCTCGACGCGCAGATCGACGAGTACCTGTCGGCGGCGTGGTCCGCTGCCACGAAGAAGGAGCGTGTGCCCGCGCTGCTCGATCCGATCATCCGGTGGGATACCCACGAGCGCGTCGTCGAGGACCGTCGACTGATCGGCAAGCGGCTGCGCACCGCGATCGACGACCGCGCGGTGTCCGACGCGCAGGAGGCCGTGACCGGCGCCCTCGACTCAATCCACGCGCTCGTGATCGACGAGGCGCAGGGGTCGCTCACGGACGCGGTGCAGGCAGCGGAGCGGCTGACGCTGGCGGGGCTCGACGTGGACGCCGACGCGGGACAGTTGGTTGATGCTGGCGACGACGGCGCGCTGGCCGCGCTGCGGCTCTGGCGTGCCGCTGTCGTGCGCTGGGAGCGGGTGCAGGCCGTCAGGCAGTGGTGCGCTGCTGCCCTCAACAGGGGTCTGATGGTCGATAGGCAGGGGTCCGTGTGCGTGGTGCCGCCTCCTCGTATGCGATCGGGTGAGTGGCTGTCGGAGGTCGATCGGCAGCGTGCCAACGGGATACAGGCAGAGGAGCGCACCCAGGGGTCTGCACAGTGGCAGGGGTCTGCACCCTCGTGGCTCGCAGGCCGTACCGCACACGAGGTGCTGCGCTGGTATGTCCGGCTTGATGCTGGCGACCGGCCGGTGCCTCGTGGTGTCGTGAGCGATGAGGTGTCGGCATGACGAACGAGGACACCTACGATCGGTCATTCGGCCGCTACCTCGATCGAGACATGCGGGACCGGCCGCACACGGCGCAGGAGGCAACCGACGAGCGCGCAACGCGTGGACACGGCACGGTGGCTGATCAGGGGTCCAGTGGGGACAAGCCTCGTGCGCCGCGACACGACGACAGAGGTTTCGGCCGGTATCTGACCTGACCTCGCACGAACGGCCGTCAGCGGCCAACTCAGCCCCGATTACTACGCGCTGGCGTGGTGTCGGGGCTGAGTGCTGTCGGCGGTCCGCGGCGGGGTGAGATAGGGGGGTGGCACCCCTCCGGGGGTCGATCGGCCAGAGCCCCGCCGCGTCCTGTCCTCCCGAACGAGGCCAAAGGTTAAAGGCACTCGAAACCGGTCCTGACCAGGGCATTTAGACCCTCTGAGGGCCACGCTGACGGCCGTTCTCGACGTCGACTAGGTCGAAACCTACACCCGCGCAACGCATTACGTGGCGCGCTGGCGCACTGAGGGTACGGCTGAGAGTAGACCCGCACGGTTGACGCCAACCGAAACAATTGCGACACAACGGTATTCACACACACCGGCGGTATTCTGTCCTCACCCGGACATCACCGCCGGGGACGACAGGAGAACCACGACATGCCACCCAAGAAACGAGCAACCGGGACCACCGGCGACGCCATACGCGCGTTCTATCTCTCGTGGGCAGCCGACGAGGGTCTAGAACTCGACGTGACCGACCTCGCGCTGCTCGAACGCCTGGTGAAGGCCACCGACCTGGCCGCGCGGATCGAGGCCCAGATCGACGCCGACGGCCCGATGCTGACCACCGAACGCGGCACGAGCAAACCGCACCCCGGCCTACCCGCGTTGCGCGGAGAGGTCGAACTAGCCGCGAAGCTGACCGTCCTCCTCGACAAGCGCATCGAGGACGCCGCGTCGGACCAACCGGCCAACCGTGGCGGCGTCGCACCGTTCGCCACACGCGGCCAGTACCGCACCGGAACCGACGACACCCCGGCAGCGGTGCGCAAGCCCGCACGCACACCCCGGAAGCGGAGGCAGTAGACGTGGTGCGCAAGAGCACGGGACCACGACTGTCGTCGACCTCGACGGCCACCAAGAGTCCCGACGAACTGACCTTCGCCGACGTACCTGCCGAGCAGCGTCCGTCGTCATTCGCGCGCGTGTGGCTGGCCGTCGTGCCGTTGCGCCCGGACGAGACCGACGAGAGGCACTGTTCGCTCGCCTACGGCCTGAGCGTCGACGAGGTCGACCGGGAGCGCGCCGTAGGGCACACGTTGGCCGTCGATTCCCACTGGCGCACGAAGCTGGCGCAGGAGGCGCACGCGGAGGCGTATCGGACATGGCTGGCCGACAACGGCCTGGCCCGGTTCGTGCGGAGCAACGGCGCACCGACCGGCGCGTGGTCGATGCAATCGTTCCGCCGGTGGGACGAGACCCGACGCGGCATCTGATCTGTGCACGCACTGTGCACGCACACACTCCGGTTCACCCCGGTTTCTCGCAGTCCGGCAACGGTTCGACACAACGGCATATATGCAGTTCAATCGGTGTTTCTGAGTTGGCGCCGGTTTGTGCCGGTTTCTCGCAAACGTCGAGATGCGAAAACTGACACGGAAGAGGTCACTGGTTCAATCCCAGTATCGCGCACCATGAGATCCCGCTGTTCGCAGCGGGATCTTTTCGTTTCGCGCCTGGGTCCGGTTGTGTGGGATGCAGGGGTACAAAAATGCCCCCGAGGATCCCACGCAACAGCCGATCTACCCCCTCCGGATGGCCTCGACACTACGTTGCGCAATGACTGCCTCATCCAGAGACGCGGGGCGCAAACCATTCGGCCGGCCCGCGAGCTAATCAAGGAAACTGAGCAACGCCGTTCGGGCGTCTGGGCCGGATGCCTCGACGAGGAGGTCGTCGTCCACCCGCAGAGTCCCGTCGTCGACCCGATAGAGGCGACCGACATCGTCACGCGCCGCCACATGGAATCCCAATGCGACTTCCGCGGACACCTCGACTTGGACCTTCGCCGCTCCGATATGCAGGAAGGCGCGCCCACCGCTGTCACTCAATCCATCAGTGGCTGAATAGAACTCAGTGTCAATCACCTCCACTCCCGTGTTCGGCCAGATGAGATCAATGAGGTGAGTCAGGTGTATCCCGAGATCGACAAACGATCCCGATCCTCCGCTGCGGGGATCGACCATCCACGACGCGTCGCCGTCGAACACGCCACGACGCCTGCCGTCGTGGCCGAATGTGAACGACGCATGAACAGGAGGCGCGGCAAGGAGCTCCAGGAAGCGCGCGACGGCAGGCACGTGGTGCAAGAAGAAGCCTGTCGCCGCCGGCACGTCACGCAGCGTTGCCGCGACGACCAGAGCTTCGTCCTCAGTGCATCCCAGCGGCTTTTCGATGAAGCATGCGACGTTCGCACTCGCCACCTCGCGCCTGCCGCAGGTGAGCAGTGGTGTTTCCGTCCAAGATCACCGCGTCGACGGAGGCGAGAGAGTGAGGTGCCTGGTCAGCGGACATGACGTCGACCATCCCTACGGCGGGATGTGCGTCGAGAGCAGCGAGATGGTCGCTGACGTGGACGTGGGTACCACCCCACAAAAGAACTCGCACGTCTTTACGCTACGAGTTCTCTGCGGTGCGTGCGTCGTGCTTGCGTTCGCCACCCGAGTGCGATCTGATTGCCACAACTGACACGGGGTGCCGACACGAGGTCGGCTGAGATCACACCCGCAGAACCTGCTCCAGTTAGCACTGGCGAAGGGATGGTCCGAAAATGGCTGCAGCGCCATCTCTTTCCGAGCACGTCGTACTGATCACCGGCGCGGGCCGCGGACTGGGCGCAGCGATCGCACGCGCCGCGGCCCGTGAGGGTGCCCGCGTGGTCGTCAACTATCGACGCAGCGCCGACACGGCAGCTGCGCTGGTGGCAGAGCTCGGCGACCGAGCCGTCGCCGTCGAAGCCGACGTGACCGATCCCGGCGCGGTGCAGGCAATGATCGACGCTGCGACAACGCATTTCGGCACCCCGATCACGGCGGTGGTGAACAACGCCCTCCCCGACTATTCGTTCAACGGCGACGCCCGCTCAACGGCCGACACCATCACCACGGCAGAACTCGACGACCAGTTCCGCGGAATCGTCGGCGGCGCATTGACAGTCGTGCAGGCGACCCTTCCGGGTATGCGAGAAGCCGGTACAGGACGCATCGTCAACATCGGCACCAACCTCGTGCAGAATCCCGTTGTCCCGTATCACGACTACACAGCAGCCAAGGCTGCTCTCCTCGCGCTCACTCGCACGCTCGCCGCCGATCTCGGCCCGGACAACATCACAGTCAACATGGTCTCCGGCGGACTCCTACGCACCACCGACGCCAGCGCCGCGACACCTCCCGAGATCTTCGATGCCATCGCCGCGTCCACTCCCCTGCGATCGGTCACGACTCCCGAGGAATTCGCCGACGCGACACTGTTTTTCCTCTCACCGTGGTCGCGTGCCGTTACCGGACAGAACCTTGTCGTCGACGGCGGCCTCGTCAAGGACTGAGCGTTGACAGGCATACTGCGAGCATGAACATCGACTATCGCCCGGGCAGTTTCACCGTCGTCGACGCATCAGGCCGCGAAGCCGCCTTCGACGGCGACCAGTACAAGTGGGAGATCACCGACGGCATGCTCATCGTCAACGCCATCACCACCGAGGGCCAGGGCGCTATGCCGTATGAGGTGACCGAACTACGCGAGATCTACGCGGGCTCGTGGCGACTCTCGCTGGGGTGAATCCAACGGTTCGTCAATCCGAGGGTTCGTCGTGGCCAAGGCCTTCCGATCGCCCTCCGACGCCTTAGCGGCGGTCGTAGAATCGTATGCATGACTGCTGATATGACACCCGGCTGCGACAACCCCGACTGCACCTGCGGACCCGACTGCTCGTGCGGCGCCAACTGCTCCTGCGGAAAGAAATAGCGCTGTCTGTGCCACTCGATCCGACCGGCCCAATCACCGCCGAAGCTGCACCCGAACAACATTCCCAGGACAGGTTCATCGTCGACGTCGTGGTCGACCCCTCGCTCGCCGCCGACGTCGCCGAGGTAGCTGCCGCCACCTTCCCCCTGGCCTGCCCGCCACACTCGTCGCCCGACGACATCGCGGGTTTCATCAACGCCAACCTGGCCGAGGCGAACTTCGCTGCGTACATCGCCAGCGACGAGAGTGACGTGCTGGTCGCCCGCACACCCGACGGCACGACGGTGGGCTACTCGCTCGTTCACCACCGGCCACCCTCCGACCCCGACGTCGCCGCCGTGGTCGTCGAGGCACCGTCGTCGGAGCTGTCGAAGATGTATGTCCTTCCCGACCATCACTCGCGGGGACGCACCGACCCGCCCGGACAGTTGTTGATGCGCGCCGCGATCGAGACGGCACGCGATCGCGGCAGCGTTCTCGTCTGGCTCGGCGTCAATCAGGAAAACGTTCGCGCACAACGCTTTTACGCCAAGATGGGATTCGAGCGCGCCGGTGTCAAGACCTTCGACCTCAACGGCAGCATCGAGAACGACTTCATCCTGACCCGACGACTCTGATCCCGCAGGCTCTGATCACCACGGCCCAGGCCCCCCGACGGCGCGCTCAGCGCACCGGAACGTCGAGCGCCTTCGCGATCGTCGGCCATGCGCGGTGCAGATCCTGGTTCCAGTAACCCCATGAGTGCAGACCCTGACGGAAGTTGTAGGTGATCTTCACGCCCGCCCTATCGGCCTTCTGTTTGAAGGCCTTCGTGCACTGCAGGGCGGCACTCTCGAGTGCGCCACCCACCGGCGAAGCAATGCCCGCCACGCCTAGCGAGAGATCAGGCAGTCCGTTGCCGACTGAGACGTAGATCGGCTTCTCGCGTAGCGCGGCGATGTGTTCTGCAGGGTCGTGTGCGGCCCAGAGCGGGCTGGTGATCGGTCCCCACATGTTGTCCGGGTTGCCGCCGCGCGTTTGGACGGTCGCCGCAGTCGCGCGACGGAAATCCGGTGTCCCCTGATCGAGACATCCGCTGAATGCTGCAACGCCCGAATACATTTCGGGATTTCGGACCGCGATCGACATCGCGCCGAGCGCGCCCATCGACAGCCCACCGATTGCTTTCACGCCGTTGGTGTCGAACCGCTTCTCGATGAGCGGCGGGAGTTCTTTGGTCAGAAACGTCTCCCACTGGTTGTTCTTGAGCACGGGGTCGTTCGACCGCCAGTCGGTATAGTACGAGCCCGTCCCTCCGATCGGAAGCACCACGTAGACCCGCTTGTCGGCCATGAACTTCTCGATGTCGGTCTGGTAGGTCCAGCCGCTCTCGGTGTAGTTCGTGTAGACACCGCCGTCGATTCCGTCGAGGAGGTACAGGGTCGGACGCGGCTTCGAGCGATCGCGCGGCAACAGCACGCTGACCGTGATCCGTCGCCCCATGGCCGCGGAGTATGTCGTCACCTGCGCACGCGTCGCGGTCGCCATCCGTACCGCCTCGATGCGCGACGCATCGGTGGCGACGGCCGGGGCCGCAGACGCTGGCGCCGAAATCGCCACTCCCACAAAGAGTGCCGCGACCAACGCAACAGCCGCCGTCATCACTATCCGCACAAATACCCCCAGGGTCGAGTCAAACGAGACGCCGACGCATCCCGCCCATGAGCGCAGATTCCCGTCCCCCGACACGTCTACACTACTGAGGAGTAAGTAAAGCACGGCCGACTTTCAGTGAACACTCGAACACCGAAAAAGGTGGCCCACCAGACGGTGCTAGCCGATGGCTGATTCCGACGACCGAGACAGCGCGAGGAGTCGTGACGTCGCACGGAGATACTTCTTGCGGTACCCGCCGGCAAGCATCTCGTCGGTGAAGATCTCGTCGAGCTTCCCTCCCGACACGGTCACCGGAATGTCGGCGTCGTAGAGCCGGTCGGCGAGAACGACGAGGCGCAATGCCACCGATTGGTCCTTGGCCGGATGCACGTTACGGATGCCGACAAGGGAGACGCCGTCGACCAACGCCTTGTACTTCGACGGATGCAGCGTACTCAGGTGCTCACAGAGGGCGTCGAAATCGTCGAGGGTCGCGCCGGGCGTCGACTCTACGAGCGAAACGAGGTCGGCGTCGCTGCGCGGATCGGGGGCAGGCGGCAGATCGCGGTGGCGGTAGTCGGGTCCGTCGACGCGGATGGTATCGAAGACGGATGCGAGCTTGCGGATCTCCCGGAGGAAGTCCTGTGCCGCGAAACGCCCCTCACCGAGTTGCCCGGGAAGTGTGTTCGACGTCGCGGCGATCGACACACCTTGCTCGGTGAGTTCGGCGAGCAGTCGCGAGATCAGCATGGTGTCGCCGGGATCGTCGAGCTCGAACTCATCGATGCACAACACCGAGTGATCGGAGAGCCGCTCGACGGCCTGCATGAATCCGAGCGCGCCGACGAGATGCGTCACCTCGACGAACGTCGCGAACGACTTGGGTTCGGGCATCGCGTGGTAGATCGATGCCAACAGGTGCGTCTTGCCGACGCCGAACCCACCGTCGAGGTAGAGCCCGACGCCCCGCTGTTGCTTGTTGCGGGAGAACAATCCCCGTTTGCCACCGCGGACCTTGCGTGCGCGCGTCACGAAGTCGCGTGCGGCGTCGACGGCCTGCGACTGCGTAGGCTCGTTCGGGTCAGGGATGTAGGAGTCGAAGCTGACCTCGTCAAAGGTCGGTGGAGGCACCATCTCATCGATGAGAGCGTCGGGAGACACGACCGGATTGCGGTCGACAAGACTGGCCACCATAACCGGAGCCTAGCGATAGCTGTCGGAAGGACGGGATGCTCTACCTGCAGAAAGCGACCCAGGTCACATTCTCACCGGACAACGACCTCGACGGTCTGGCCGATCTGTACGCCTATCCGTCCGATCTGGAGGGCTCGTGGCTGCGCGTCAACATGGTGTCGACGCTCGACGGCGCGTCGGCGTTCCAGAACAAGTCAGGCGGCCTGGGGGGTGCAGGAGACAAGGCGATCTTTCGGGTTCTCCGCGGTCTGTGCGACGTCGTACTCGTCGGCGCGCGAACCGCGACGGCCGAGGGATACGGTCAGCCTGAACCCGACACCGCGTTCACCGACCGCAGGTCGGCGGCGGGTCAGCCGCCCGCACCACGCCTGGCCCTGACGACGCGGTCGCTGACGATCGACCCCGACTTCGCTCCACTGCGCGATCCCGGCACTGTCGTCATCACCACCGCCGGAGCCGACCCCGCCCGGCGGGCCCGTCTCGTCGACGCCGGCGCCACGCTCGTCGATTGCGGCGATGACTCGCTCGATCCCCACGTCGTCACGAACTACCTCGCCGCCAGCGGGTCCCCACGAATCCTGTGCGAGGGCGGCCCGAGCCTGCTCGGCTCCTTCGTCGACGCCGATCTCGTCGACGAGCTCTGCCTCACGATCAGTCCGAACCTGCTGTCCGGCGACGCGACGCGTATCGCCCACAGCGACAACGACGACGCGGCACTGCACCGTCTGCGCCCCGTGCACCTCCTCACCGACACCGACGGCTATGTCTTCAGCCGGTGGAGCCGTTGACTACGCTCGCCCACATGCGATCTGCGCGAGGCCGACACGGACAACCCCGGCGACCCCGTCACCCCTGGACCGTCGTCATCGGCGCCACCTGCGCTCTCGTCGCGGCGCTCGTCGTGTCGTCGTGCGCAGTCGGCCCCGACACCGGACCAGGACTCGTACCCGCGGGCGACGGCGGCGGCAACCAGTCTCCGGCGTCATCGAGTGCCGCACCACAGATCCCCGCACTGCAGAAGCCGCGCAACGAACTCGACTGGCGCGAGTGCGGTAGCCGGGTCGCACGGGACTACTCGACGTCGGCGCCGAGCGGCGTGACCATCGAGTGCGCCACGCTGCCCTCCCCCATCGACCCCGATCGCCCCGGCGACACCGTCGACGTCGCGTTGACGCGGGCCCGGGTGGCCGATACCCCCGCCGACGCTGCGCCTCTGGTGCTGACCTCGGGCTCCGACCTTCCGTCGTCGCGCACGCTGCTGCTCCTCGCGGGCGGCGCGGGCAAGAAACTCCTCACGAGCAATCCGGTGGTCGCAGTCGACAGGCGCGGGATCGAACGCAGCGGCGCGCTCGACTGCCTGACGCGCGACGAACGCTCGACGATCCGCAACAACGGCCTCGGGGGCGGGTCGTCGGACACATCTGCGCGGCTCACACGTCTGTCCGCCGCGGCGTCGACCGCCTCGGACGGCTGCACCGAAACACTCTCTCCGAACCAACTGCATTTCGGCATCTCCTACGCGGCGTCCGATCTGGAATCGCTGCGTGAGCGGTGGGGAGTCGACAGGCTCGGGCTGATCGGCGTGGGCGAAGGGTCAGACGTGGTCATCGCGTACACCGCCCAGTACGGCGGTCGGACCGGGCGCATCATCCTCGACACACCGACGCCCTTCGGCGCGAATGCCCGTGACACCGGCGCCAACGAGGCGACCGGAGTCCAGGCAGCACTGCGAACCTTCGCTCAGCGCTGTTCCTCTCTGCCCTCGTGCGCATTCGGGGCCAACGGAACCCAGACGATGCAGAGTGTGCTCGACAAGGGGCGCGACGGTCAGCTGGGCGGCATGTCCGATACCGATGCGCTGACCGCGATCACCACGGCACTCGCACTCGCACCCAACAGCCCCGACGGAATCAACTCGGTGGCATCGGCCGTCGCGGCCGCCGACCGCGGAGACACCCGTGCCCTCTCCGGATTCGCCGACGACGCGGCGTCGTTGCGCGAATCCGACGGACAGCTCGTCGCCGCGTGCAACGACGTCTCCGGGCCGATCGGCCAGAACGAGATCCCCGGCCTCGCAACGACCTGGAGCAAGCAGAATCCGCTCACCGGCAACAACTCGGCACTCTCGCTCGGTAGGTGCCTCGGCTGGGCGTCGACACCCACGGTCAATCCGCCGAACTCGTACCCGGTCCCGCCGCTGCTGCTCAACGGCACCGGCGATTCGATCAACGGTGGCAACGGCATCTCGACCGTCAACACGGTGCTGACCAAGGCGGGCGCAGACTCGGTCAGCGTGACGTGGGAGGGCCTGGGCTACTCGGTGCTCGCCCGCAGCGACTGCGCTGCCGACGCGGTCTCCGATTACATCAAGCAGGCACCGCTGAGCGGGCCGTCGGAACGCGGTTGCCCGACCTGACCGAGTCCCGCCCGACGCGTCACAGGATTCCTACGCCGGCACGGCGGGGCCGACGCCGTGTCGGACGCCACTCGTAGTACGGTTCGCGGGTGGCCTCTCTCGACAGGATTCTCTACCCGCAGATGACGGTGCAGCGGATCATCCCGCTGGTGCTGTGGCCGCTCACGATCATGACGGCGATCCACCGGTCGGTGATTCTCGCGATCAACGGCGACCGGACCGACGACTTCACGCCCGTCTACCAGGCCGCGTTGCGGTTCATGAACAACCAGCCGGTCTACAACGAGAATCTCAACACCGTCGACCCGCATTATCTGTATCCGCCGTCTGGGACACTGTTGATGGCACCGATCTCGGTGCTGGATCCGCAGACCGCGCGCTGGACCTTCATCGGGGTCAGTGTGCTTGCGTTGGTGATCTCCGCGATCCTTCTCACCAAGCTCTTTGGCTACTCACTCAAGTCGTGGGTGCTGCCGACCATCCTGTTCTTCTTCTTCATGACAGAGTCGACGGCCCACACTCTGATCTTTACGAACTTCAATGCCTTTGTGCTGCTTGGCATGTCCGCATTCATGCTCCTGATGATGAAGCGTCAGGATTGGTGGGCCGGTGTACCGATCGGACTGACCATCGCCGTCAAGCCGGTGCTCGCTCCCCTCCTGCTGCTCCCGCTGCTCAACCGCCAGTGGCGCATCCTGGTCACCGGAATCGGCGTCCCGCTGATCCTGACGATCATCGCGTGGCCGCTGTCGGCGGATCCGAAAGCCTTCATCGACCGAACACTCCCCTATCTCGGCGAGGCACGCGACTACTACAACAGCTCCATCGCGGGCAACGGCGCCTACTTCGGCGTCGCACCGTGGCTGGTGCTCGTTCTGCGCATCGCGTTCGTTCTGATGGCCGTGTTCTCGCTGTGGTTCCTGTACCGCTACTACCGCACGACCAATGAACTGCTGTGGCTGACCACCTCGTCGGGTGTGCTGCTGACCACGACGTTCCTCGTGGGCGCGCTCGGCCAGGGCTACTACTCGATGCTGCTGTTCCCGTTGATCATGACTGTCCTGATCCCGGGCTCGACCATCCGCAACTGGCCGGCATGGCTCGGGATATACGGCTGCATGACCTTCGACTCGTTCTACTCGCGCGAATGGACGGCCTTCGGCTGGATGCTCGAGTACAACAAGGTCACCTACGGCTGGTCACTGCTGATGATCGCCGTGTTCTGCTCCCTGCTGTTCCGCTATCTCGACGTGCGGGGACAGGGCGAGGGTTCGCTCCAGCGGCAACCGGAGGTTGCGGCCGCCGAGGCACCGTCGTCCACGGACACCGCGGCCGACCGCACTGTCAGCCAGCCTCGGTAACGGGGCCAGTGGCACGGCCAATGCGACACTCGTACCGTTGAGTCATGACATCTGAGACTTCTGGAAAGTCGGCTTCCGAGAGCCCCGAGCAACTGGCGAACCTCACCGACGACCAGTGGCGTGAGCGCCTCACCCCGCAGGAATTCCGCGTGCTGCGGCAGGCGGGCACCGAAGCGCCGTTCGTCGGCGAGTACACCGACACCAAGACAACCGGCGTGTACCGCTGCCGCGCCTGTGGTGCGGAACTGTTCCGCAGCGACCAGAAGTTCGATTCGCACTGCGGCTGGCCGTCGTTCTTCTCGCCGTTGGCGGGCGACGCGATCATCGAGCGATCCGACGACTCGATGGGGATGCGACGCACCGAGGTGCTGTGTGCCACCTGCGGCTCGCACCTCGGCCATGTCTTCGCCGGCGAGGGCTACGACACCCCGACCGACCTGCGGTACTGCATCAACTCGATCAGCATGACGTTGGAGCCGGACGAGGGTTGACCGGTCGGGCCGATCAGCAACCGAGTTGATCGGCCAGGTCGTCGAATCCGGTGGCACGGAAGTCGTCGAGGGGATTCGGGGTTTCGTCCTTGTGTACCGGACCCCACTCGCGGGGACGTTCGATATAGGCGGTGCGCAGTCCGCACGCGCGAGCCGCGTCGAGATCCCACGCGTGCGTCGCGACCATCAGGACGTCCGACGGCTCCACCTGCATGAGGCGCGCGATCCCGAGGTAGACCTCTGGCGACGGTTTGTAGTGCCGCCACAGATCGGCGCCACCCAGGAAGTCCCAGTCGAATCCGTTGTGCTTGGCCATCTCGGCGAGTAGCGCCACGTTTCCGTTGCTCAACGCGGAAACGACGAACTTCGACGTCAGGCGGCGAATCCCGTCCGCGGCGTCGGGCCAGCCCGGAATGACGTGCCAGGCATGTACGGCCGTGTCCAACTGCGTCGAAGTCGCCGTGATGTCGTACGAGTCCCGCAGCAATGCGTCCAATGACTCGCGGTGCAGATCGTCCAGCAGTGTCCACTGCCTGGCACCCGATTCGATCTGCTCCAGCGCCGGCGCGTAGGTGTCTCGCCAGTCGTTCGCGAGCTGTGAGGCGTCGACAGTCGGAAACTGTTCGGCCAGAACAGTACTCACACCTGTATGCCAATCGGTGACGGTGCCGAACGTGTCGACGGCCAGGACCTTGACCACGTGCCCTCCTCGTTCGTGAACTAAGGCAGCGCGTCGACGAGGTCGACGACCTCGACGCGTGGTCCCGTGAAGAACGGAATCTCCTCGCGCACGTGACGGCGAGCCTCGGTGGCGCGCAGATCGCGCATCAGGTCGACGATCCGGTGCAACTCCTGAGCCTCGAAGGCGAGTAGCCACTCGTAGTCTCCGAGCGCGAACGAAGCAACCGTGTTGGCCCTGACGTCCTTGTAACCACGAGCAGCCTTGCCGTGTTCCGCGAGGATCGTCCGACGCTCCTCGTCGGGAAGCAGATACCAGTCGTAGGAGCGCACGAACGGGTAGACGCAGATGTACTTTCCTGCCTCTTCACCGGCGAGGAACGCGGGCACGTGGCTCTTGTTGAACTCCGCCGGCCGGTGCAGCGCCGCTGCGCTCCACACCGGATCGCACGCCTGGCCGAGCACAGTCTCGCGACGGAATCGGCTGTAGGCGGCCTGCAACTGCTCGATGTGCTCGGCGTGCCACCAAATCATGAAGTCGGCATCTGCACGCAGGCCCGACACGTCGTACACGCCGCGCACGACCACGCCCTCGTCCTCCAGCGACTTGAAGAAGTCGGTGGCGTCCGACTTGGCCTGGTCACGGTCGTCACCGAGCTCGCCAGGGCGCACGGAAAATACCGAGAACATCAGGTAGCGGATCGTCGAGTTCAGGGCGGAATAGTCGAGGCGGCTCATGAGATCAATGGTGCCACCGGCGCGCGTCCGCGAACCGGGCAGGGTGGTCTCGACTCGGGTGCTCGCTGACGCTCGCGCCCGCTCGACCAGCGAAGTTGGGCACGGTGGTCTCGACTCGGGAGCTCGCTGGCGCTCGCGCCCGCTCGACCAGCGGAGTTCGGCTCGCGCCCGCTCGACCAGCGGAATTGGACAGGGTGGTCTCGACTCGGGTGCTCGCTGGCGCTCACGCCCGCTCGACCAGCGGGGTTGGGCGCTCCGGCTCACGCCACTCGACCAGCGAAGTTGGGCGCACGTCCGCTCGACCAGCGGGGTTAGGCCCCCAGGTCGCCGAGCAGGCGTTCGACGGCCCTGCCTGCCTGGCCGATGCACGCGGGTACCCCGACGCCTCGCACCGCGTTGCCCGCAAGGGCCAGCCCGGCAGGCAGCGACTCTTCTACCTTCGCCATCGTCGCGAGATGCCCTGGCGCGTAACGCGGTAGCGTCCATCGCTGCACGAAGGTCTCGACGACGCGTCCCGTCAACGGCTCGATGCCTGCCGCCGCGCACACTCGATCGAGATCGGCCAGCGCCCACTCGCGCAGTCGGTCGTCGATTCCTGGCTCGAGATCCTCGCCGGGAATCGGCTGCCCGTATCGGCCGAAGGACGCACGCACCGACAACGCCCCGCCGGGTTCGCCGAGATGCGCCCACTTGCGCGAGCTGAGCGTGAAAGCCTTGGCGCGCAGGTCTTCTCCCGTGGCGACGAGCACCCCGGAGTTATCGGGAAGTGCGGTGTCGGGCGCCAGCGTGATGGACACGACCACCGACCCCGCCCGCTCGACCGCCAGCAACGTCGACGCGGCGTCGGGCACCTCACGGCGGAGCATGTGTCCCGTCGTCCACGCCGGCGTCGACAAGACGACGCCGTCGTAGCTCGCGCCGGCACCGGCCGGGCGATCGCCCGTGAACAGTGCCCATCGCGAGCCGTCGCGTCGGATATCGGTCACCGCCGCGCAGGGGCGGAGGTCGGGTCGCGCGGCGTCGAGCAGCGCTTCGACGAGGACTCGATACCCGCCGACCAACGTTCCGAAGACCGGCCCGGTCGCGGTCGGGTTGGCCAGCAGGGCGCCGACCGCGGCCGTCAGACTCGGCGCACCCGCGTCCAGCTGTGCCGCCAGAGCCGGAAGCGCCTCGCGCACACCGATATCCGCGGCCAGGCTCGAATACACCCCGCCGAGCATCGGGTCGACGCTGCGCGACACCACCGACGGACCGAACCGGTCGGCGACAAGATCTCCCACCGAGACGTCGGTACCGGGAGCCCATTCCAACCGACGGTCGGGTTCGGTACGCATTCGCTCGAGATCTGGCCGATCGACCAGGCCGGCGACCGCGTCGGGCGTTGCGGGAATCCCCATCAGCGCAGGGCGGGGCATGTC
Source organism: Gordonia sp. 852002-51296_SCH5728562-b (assembly GCF_001665475.1). NCBI lineage: Bacteria > Bacillati > Actinomycetota > Actinomycetes > Mycobacteriales > Gordoniaceae > Gordonia > Gordonia sp. 852002-51296_SCH5728562-b. The sequence goes on from NZ_LZMI01000115.1 coordinate 26,506, forward strand.
GTGCAATCGGCCAGACGCCCACAATGCGGGTCGACGCCCGGTCGGCGACACCACCCGATCAGCCAGACCGAGCTCGGTGACCAAGCCGAGCGCCTCCGGTCGTCGCACGATGAACGCCTCGGCGCCCACGTCAACGAGCACAGACCCCCGACCGTCAGCACCGACGTCGACCGTCTTGAGGATTCCGCCCGTCCGCTCCCCCGCGTCGTAGAGGTCGATACGTGCGTCGGGACCGAGTCGCTGCCGCAGCCGGAACGCCGCGGTGAGACCCGAGATGCCCGCTCCGACAACGGCGACGTCGATGGTCATGTCCTCACCTCGCGAGCGTTCAGATCGAATGGACCAGTTCGACGGTCCGCGTGATCACATCCGGATCGGTTCCCGGCAGCACACCGTGCCCCAGGTTGAAGATGTGCCCTGCAGCGCCGTGCACGACAGCACGCTCACCCTCGGCGACGATGCGTCGAACATGTTCGTCGATCGCTGCCTCGCCTGCGAAAAGCACTGTCGGATCGAGGTTTCCCTGCACTGCGACGCCTCCGCCGACGCGGCGCGCGGCATCGTCGAGTGGCACGCGCCAGTCGACGCCGATCACGTCGGCTCCGACCTTGGTCATGGATTCGAGCAACTCCCCTGTTCCGACACCGAAGTGGATGCGGGGCACACCGAAATCGGAGACCTCGGCCAGCACGCGCGCACTGTGCGGCGCGACGAACGTCCGGTAGTCGGCATCCGAGAGCGCACCGGCCCACGAGTCAAAGAGCTGGATCGCGTCGACTCCGGCGTCGAGCTGGGTGCGTAAGAAGGTGATGGTGATGTCGGCGAGACGACCCATCAACGCATGCCAGAGCTCCGGATCGGAGTACATCATCGACTTGGTGATGGTGTAGTTGCGGCTCGGCCCGCCCTCGATCAGATACGAGGCGAGGGTGAACGGCGCACCCGCGAATCCGATGAGTGCGGTCTCGTCGTCGAGTTCGTCGAGGATCAGTCCGATGGCACGCGCGATCGCGCCCACCGATTGGGGGTCGAGCGCCGGGAGCTGCGCGACGTCGTCGGCGGTACGCACCGGATGCGCGATGACCGGGCCGGTACCCGCGACGATGTCGAGGTCGACGCCTGCGGCCTTGAGCGGCACGACGATGTCGGAGAAGAGGATTGCGGCATCGACGTCGTGGCGCCGCACCGGTTGCATCGTGATCTCACAGACCATCGCCGGATCGAAGCACGACTCGAGCATCCCGTGATCGGCGCGAATGGCGCGGTATTCGGGCAGGGAGCGACCTGCCTGCCGCATGAACCACACCGGACGTCGTGTGGGTGCGCCGCCGGTCGCGGCAGCGATGAGCGGCATCTGGGCATGATTTCGGCGCGTGCGGGCAGGGTGTGACATCACCGATCACTCTGCCATGTGGGACAAAGACGCAGGCCGACCAGGTCGGCCTTGCTCGCCGAGCTCCCCCGCCCGCCTCGACACGCCGACGACCGAGGGCCTACCTGCCCGGCGCGCCTCCCGTCGGCCACGCCTACCTCACTCTACCGTCGAGATGTGACCTCCTCTGGAGCTCCGACGGAGCCTGCTGACTTCCGCACCGCGGTCGAGTCGCTGCACACCGCCCAGATCCGGCGCGATATCGAGGTCGGGCCGATCCGTCCGCCGCAGCGACTCGCCCCGTACAGCTATGCCGTGGGCGCCGAAGTACGCGTACCCGATATCGACGACGACGTGCCGGTCGACTCGTCGGGAAGCGCATTCGGCCGATTGGTCCTGCTCTACGACCCGGCAGGCCAGGACGCCTGGAACGGCACCATGCGCCTCGTCGCCTACATTCAAGCCGAGGTCGAAGCCGCGCTGGCAATGGATCCCCTCCTGCCCGAGGTGGCGTGGAGTTGGCTGTCCGACGCGCTGGGCGCCGAGGTGGGTTCGACGTCGAGCGACGGCTCGCAGACATCGCGGACCGGCGAACCGATCGTCGTCACCGCACTCGGCGGCACCGTCACGTCGACGACGTCGGTGCGCTACGGCGACATCGCCGGACCACCCAGGGCGCATCAACTCGAACTGCGGGCCTCGTGGACCGCACCGACCTCCGACGGCCTCGGTGGCCATCTCGAGGCGTTCTGCGACGTCCTGTCGTCGGCTGCGGGCCTCCCCCCGGTCGGGGTCACCGAGCTCGGTTCGGTGTGAGTCCATCGGTATGAGCACATCCGACGAGCGGCCCGCCGACTCCGGCAGTGAGGTCGTCGCCGAACCATTACTCGCACCCGCCGACGGTGTTCCACCCGTGCTGTCCCGCGCGGCGGAATTCGCCGAGGCCGCTGAACGCCTTGCCGCCGGAACCGGCCCAGTCGCCGTGGATACCGAACGCGCCTCGGGATATCGATACTCGCAACGGGCATACCTCGTTCAGTTGCGTCGCACCGGCTCCGGCTCCTTTCTGCTCGACCCGATCAGCGAGCCAGAGACACTGGCCCCGGTGATCGAGGCGCTCGACGGCCCGGAGTGGGTGTTGCACGCCGCCGATCAGGACCTGCCCTGCCTGCGCGAACTCGGCTTCCGCTGCGAGACGGTCTTCGATACCGAACTGGCCGGGCGGCTACTCGGAGAACCCAAGGTCAATCTCGCGGCAATGGTTGCCACCTACCTCGGACTCGGCCTGCAGAAGGGTCACGGGGCCGCTGACTGGTCGCGGCGACCGCTCCCCGACGACTGGCTCAATTACGCAGCGCTCGACGTCGAGGTGCTCGTCGAATTGCGCGACGCCGTGCAACAGGCGCTGGTGGAGCAGGGTAAGGACGAGTGGGCACGCCAGGAGTTCCGCTACGTTCTCGACCGTCCGGCGCCTGCCCCACGCGTCGACAAATGGCGCAGGACCGCCAACGTGCACACCGTGAAGAACAGCCGATCGTTGGCTGCGGTCCGCGAGCTGTGGGCTGCGCGTGAAGAGCTCGCCCAGCGACGCGATGTCGCGCCCGGCCGGATTCTGCCGGATTCGGCCATCGTCACCGCGGCCAACGCCATGCCGACATCGCAGGCGGAGCTGACCCGACTACCCGTCTTCGGCGGCCCACGGCAACGTCGTCAGGCCGGCATCTGGCTCGGCGCGATCGATCGTGCACGCAGCCTCCCCGAATCCCAACTGCCGTCGAAACGCGGTCCGACAGTAGGACTCCCGCCGATCAGCAGGTGGGAGCAGCGCAACCCCGACGCCGCGAAGCGCATCGCGCAGGTCCGTCCGATCGTCAAAGAGATCGCCGAGAACAACAACCTGCCCCTCGAGAATCTGCTCGCGCCCGACCTGGTACGCCAACTCGCCTGGGACGGAGTCGATCTACCTGCGACACCCGACGTCGTCGACGCATACCTCGCGGCGGGCGGTGCGCGGCCGTGGCAGCGCGAACTGACTGACATCGCTCTTGCTGACGGGCTGAATGCCGCTGCGAAAGCGCCTGCGGCCGAGCCGGATTCGACGAGCTGACCGCGAGCGTCAGCCCCGGTCGCTCTCCGGCGTGTCGACGCCGGCGCCATCACGCGCCACGTCGACTGCCTCGTCGGCGTGCTCGAGCTCTGGCACCGTTTCCATCCCCGACACCGTGGCCGTGATCGACCGCGCGAGATCCTGAGCCGTCAGCCCGAGCTCGGCCAAGATCTCGCCACGCGACGCATGTTCGATGAAACGCTGCGGAATCCCGCGAAGTTGGACGGGCACAGGCACTTCCGCGTCGGAGAGCGCGGCGCTGACGGCAGCACCGACTCCCCCGCTCACACCGCTGTCCTCGAGCGTTACCACCAGCCGATGTCGGCGCGCGAGGTCGACGATCGACTCGGCGACGGGAAGCACCCACCGCGGGTCGACGACCGTCGCGTCGATGCCCTGTTTGGCCAGCCGGTCCGCGGTGTCGACAGCGAGACCACAGAACGCGCCGACGGCGACGATGAGTACGTCGCCCGACGCTTTTCCGACGCCGGGTGACGACCGACGCAGGATGTCGACGCCGTCGTCGAGACGCTCCACCGCGCGAATGTCTTCGGGCACAGCGCCTTTTGAGAAGCGCAGTGCGGTCGGGCCGTCGTCGACGGCAAGCGCTTCGTCGAATTCTTCGCGAAGGCGGACGGCGTCGCGCGGTGCGGCGACGCGCAGACCGGGAACCATCGCCATCAGCGACAGATCCCACATGCCGTGGTGACTGGGGCCGTCAGGCCCGGTGATCCCTGCACGGTCGAGGACGAGGGTGACCGGCTGGCGCAGCAACGCGACGTCCATGAGGAGCTGGTCGAATGCGCGGTTGAGGAATGTCGAGTAGATCGCGACGACGGGGTGCATGCCGCCGAGCGCGAGACCCGCCGCCGAGGTGAGCGCGTGCTGTTCGGCGATGCCGACGTCGAACATCCGATCGGGATACTTCTCGCCGAACGGTGCGAGCCCGGTCGGGCCGGGCATCGCAGCGGTGATCGCGACCACGTCGGGACGCGTCGCACCGGCTTCGAGGAGTGCCGCGGAGAACACCGAAGTCCAGTCCTGCGCCGACACCGACTTCGCGCGGCCGGTCTTGGGATCGATCACACCGGTCGAGTGCATCTGATCCGCGACGTGATTCTCGGCGTGAATGTAGCCGTTGCCCTTGCGGGTGACGGCATGCACAATCACCGGACCACCGAACGATCGTGCCCGCGCAAACGCTGCCTCGAGCGCGTCGACATCATGGCCGTCGACCGGCCCGACGTACTTGAGCCCGAGGTCGGTGAACATCTGCTGGGGCGCAAGGAGGTCTTTGATCCCGCTCTTCATGCCGTGCAGCACCGCGTACGCGGGTCCGCCCACAACGGGCAACATCTGCATCACACGACGGCTCTCGTCGAGGAAGCGTTCGTATCCGGGCTGGAGTCGCAGACCCGACAGGTGCGCCGCGACGCCGCCGATGGTCGGTGCGTAGGAGCGCCCGTTGTCGTTGACGACAATGACCACCGAGCGGTCGGAATCGGCGATGTTGTTGATCGCCTCCCAACACATTCCGCCGGTGAGCGCGCCGTCGCCGACGATAGCGACGACCGTGCGGTCCTGACCGGTCAGAGCGAACGACTTCGCCAGTCCGTCGGCGTAACTCAGCGCTGCCGATGCGTGCGAGGACTCGACCCAGTCGTGCTCACTCTCGGCGCGATCCTGATACCCGGTGAGTCCGTCGCGTTGACGCAACTCGTCGAAGCCCGCGGCACGTCCGGTGACGATCTTGTGCACGTACGACTGGTGGCCGGTGTCGAAGATCACGGGATCGACAGGCGAATCGAAGACGCGGTGGAGCGCAAGCGTCAGCTCGACGACCCCCAGGTTGGGGCCGAGGTGGCCACCAGTGGCCGACACCTTCTCGATGAGGAATTCACGGATCTCACCGGCGAGTACCACGACCTCATCCGGCGACAACGCCTTGAGATCGGCCGGGGAAGAGATCCGCTCGAGCACACTCATCGAGTCCTCCTACTACGCACACCGGCCGCGCGGGCTTGTCGCGGTCGTGTCGAACAGTCTACGGACCTCGCGGCAGTGCCCTGGGTCACCACAACCGCGAGCTGGTCACACACCGGCGGCCGCGATCGGCACCAGCACGGCGATCGCCTCGACGTGGTGCGTCAGCGGGAAGGCGTCGAATGCCCGCATCCTGGTGACCGCGTATCCGCGTTCGGTGAACAACGCGAGGTCGCGTGCGAACCGCGCGGCGTCGCAGCCGACGTGCACGACGACCTCGGGCGACGCGGCGACGATCCTGTCGATCACGCGGGTGCCTGCGCCGGTTCGCGGCGGGTCGAGCACGACGACCTCCGGTGACGGCAACGACTCGATCACGTCGGCGACCTCGCCACGATGAGTGGTCACCGACGTGTCCTCCTCGTCGAACACCGCATCAGCCGCGGCCAGTGCGGCGGCGTCGGAGTCGACGATGTGGACCTCACGGGCGTCGAGAGTGTCGACGAGGGCGCCCGCGAACACACCGGCACCGCCGTAGAGATCCCAACAGGTCGCGGGCCGCGAGACGTCCGTCGAAGCGACGAACTCGGCGACGGTCTGCGCGTAGACGGTCGGCGCCATTCGGTGCGCCTGCCAGAAGCCGATCACCGGAATCGACCACTCCCGCTCACCCACGCGGTGGCGGGCGGCGGCGTCGCCTTCGAGTACCGTTGTGGCCCTGCGTGATTCGACGCTACGTCGACGACGCTGCGCGGCACTCCTGCCACGATCACGACGAGAATGTCGCCGCGGCGCCGCGGCCGGCGCGAGTTCGGTGATGTGCCTGCGGCCGACGTCGTCGGCGACGATCGCCAACTCCGCACCGGGAGTGAAGCGGCGGTCGTCGAGTCCGTCGAGCAGACCTGCGACCGGCTGCACACAGTCGACGCCGACGACGAGGTCGCCGCTGTGGAAGCGGTGCTGTCCGCTTCGGCCTGCGTCGTCCACCGCGAGACGCGTCCGCACACGCCAGCCGGTGGCGTCGTCGGACAAGGAGCGGATGCCGATCGCGGGTGGCGCATCGGGGTCGGCGTCGTCGGCACACCAGTCGTGGACGCGATCGGCGGTGAAGTGACCGACCCGCACGAGAACGTCCTCGAGCGCCTGCGCCTTCAACGTCCGCGCGTGGCCCGGTTCGATGAAGGCGAGGTCGCAGCAGCCCGCACCGTGCGCGGCCGCCGGGCAGATCATGTCGACGCGATGTGGCGAGGGGTCGAGGATCTCTATCGCCTCCGCGCGCCAGAACGAGTCCGCTCGGGCGTCGACGACCCGCGCCGTGACCGTCTCCCCGGGAATGGCTCCACGCACGAACACCACACGTCCGTCGTCGAGTCGTCCGACGGCATCTCCCCCGTTGGCCGGGCGATCAACCCGCACGGTGACGACGGGTGCGGTCACGGGTCGTTGCGGCGTGGAGCTCACTGGCCACCCAGCGCTCGTCGGGTGTCGCCTGGGGCGTTGTACTCGAGGTCGTCGCGTCGTCGGTCCGACGACGTGAGCTGCCAGGGCACCGACGTGACCATGACGCCCGGCTCGAACAGCAGGCGCGTTTTGAGTCGCAGTGCCGACTGGTTGTGCAGAATCTGCTCCCACCAGTGACCGACGACGTATTCGGGGATGAAGACGGTGATCACGTCGCGCGGATGCTCGCGGCGCACCCGACGCACGTACTCGATCACCGGGCGCGTGATCTCACGGTACGGCGACGCAATCACCTTGAGCGGCACCTTGATGTCGCTTTCCTCCCACTGCGACACCAGTATTCGCGTGTCGCGGTCGTCGACGTTGACCGTGATGGCCTCGAGGACGTCCGGCCGCGTGGCGCGGGCGTAGAGCAACGCACGCTTGGTCGCCAGGTGCAGCGTGGAAATCAACACGATCGAGTGCGTGCGGCTCGGAAGAACCTGATCTTCCTCGGCTTCGACACGCTCGAGTTCGCGCTGCACCGATGCGTAGTGATGGTGGATCAGCTTCATCAGCACGAACAGGATCACCATCGCGAGGATGGCGATCCATGCGCCCGCGGTGAACTTGGTGATGAGCACCACCACCAAGACCGTCGCCGTCATCACGAGGCCAACCGAGTTGATGACCCTGGACTGCTTCATTCGACGCCTGGCACGCGGATCGGTCTCGTGTCGCAACAGACGCGTCCAGTGACGCACCATGCCCGCCTGGCTCAGCGTGAACGAGACGAACACGCCGACGATGTAGAGCTGGATGAGCGCGGTGACCTCACCGCCGAATGCGACGACGAATGCGATCGCCGCGACAGCGAGGAAGATGATGCCGTTGCTGAAGGCGAGGCGATCGCCACGAGTGTGCAACTGTCGGGGCAGGAACCGGTCCTGCGCGAGAACCGAACCGAGCACCGGGAATCCGTTGAACGCGGTGTTGGCCGCGAGCATCAGGATGAGGGCGGTGGCGACGGCCACGAAGTAGAAGCCCACCGGGAAACTCTCGAAGACGGCCTGCGCGAGCTGCGCGATGAGCGCCTCCTGCTGAAAGCCGGGTGGCGCGCCGATCAGGTCGCGCGCAGGGTCGGAGACGTACTTGGCGCCGACTCGCTCGGCGAGCCAGACGATCCCGAGCAGCAGCACGATCGCGATCGTTCCCAGCATGAGCAGCGTCGTGGCTGCGTTGCGCGACTTCGGTTTCTGGAAGGCGGGCACGCCGTTGCTGATGGCCTCGACACCGGTCAGTGCCGCCGAACCCGACGAAAACGCTCGCGCGATGAGGAAGATGAATGCCACACCGGCGAGATGCGTGTTCTCCGCGCGGATACCGAAGTCGGCGGTCTCGGCGCGGACGTCACGACCGAGGACGAAGATCTCGGTCGCGCCCCACAGGAGCATCGCGATGACCCCGATGATGAACGCGTAGGTGGGAATGGCCAGCACCGAGCCGGATTCCTTGATGCCGCGCAGGTTGACCGCGGCGAGCACGACGATCGCCGCCACACAGAACCACACCCGATGCTCGTGCACGAACGGGATGGCGGAACCGATGTTCTCCGCGGCCGACGAGATCGAGACCGCGACGGTCAGCACGTAGTCGACGAGCAGTGCGCTGCCGACGACCAGACCCGCCGTCGGTCCGAGATTGACGGTTGCCACCTCGTAGTCGCCGCCGCCGGACGGATAGGCATGGACGTTCTGTCGGTAGCTCGCGACGACCACCGCCATCACGACAGCGACAGCGATCGCGATCCAGGGCGCCAGGGTCATGGCGCTGAGGCCTGCGACCGAGAGCACCAGGAAGATCTCCTGCGGCGCGTAGGCGACAGACGACATCGCGTCAGAGGCGAACACGGGCAGCGCGATCCGCTTGGGCAGCAGTGTGTGGCCCAATTTGTCACTACGGAACGGCCTGCCGAGGAGCAGTCGTTTCGTCGCAACAGACGCCTTTGACACGGTGGACACCACGCAACACTAAGACCTAGCGCTCGTGTTGGGCCACTACGGCCCCGGCAAGGTCTATCAAGCGGCAGTGATCTCCGCGTGTGGGCCAGTTCGCATGGCCCGATGTCGCCGGGGTCATCGGGCGGGTAGGTTCAAGTCGCGCGGACAATCGGCGGCAACCGCCTGCGTCGACGCTCCACCGCGCCCGACGAGCAGTGAACCCACGAGAGGATCGATGTGCGGGTAGTCATCATGGGGTGCGGACGAGTGGGATCGTCCCTGGCGATGGCCATGCAGAAGCGCGGTCACCAGGTGGCCATCATCGACCGCGATCCGGCGGCGTTCACACGACTGTCCGACGACTTCACCGGTGAGCAGATCGTCGGGGTCGGGTTCGATCGCGACGTACTCGCCCGCGCCGGGATCGACCAGGCCGACTCGTTCGCCGCGGTGTCCTCGGGCGACAACTCCAACATCATCGCCGCGCGCGTCGCGCGCGAGACTTTCGACGTCCCTCGCGTCGTCGCCAGAATCTACGACGCCAAGCGCGCCCAGGTCTATGAGCGACTCGGGATTCCCACCGTCGCGACGGTGCCGTGGACGACCGAGCGATTCGTCTCGGCACTCGGCGAGACGTCGACGACGACGGAGTGGCGCGATCCGTCGGGAACCATCGCGATCGCCCAGCTCGACATCCACGAGTCGTGGATCGGCATCACGTCGGTGAAGTTCCAAGAGCTCTCAGGGGCCCGCCTGTCATTTCTGAACCGCCACGGCAAACCGATCCTCCCCGAAGCCAAAACCGTTCTGCAACAAGACGACATCGTGTTCGCATCGGTCCGCCTCGACGATCTCGCCGGTGTGCGCGCACTCGTCGCAGCGCCGCTGGCCCATGCCGATTAGAGGAGAGAGATGAAAGTCGCCATCGCCGGTGCAGGCGCAGTCGGTCGTTCGATCGCCCGTGAACTCATCGCGGCAGGCCACGAGGTCACCCTGTTCGAACGCCTCGCAAGCCACATCGACGTCGAGGCGGTCCGCGGAGCGAACTGGCTGCTCGCGGATGCGTGCGAGCTGGCCAACCTCGAACGAGCCGGGTTGCAATCCTACGATGTGATGATCGCCGCCACCGGCGACGACAAGGCCAATCTCGTGGTCAGCCTGCTGGCGAAGACCGAGTTCGCGGTGAGCAGGGTCGTCGCCCGCGTGAACGATCCGCGCAACGAGTGGCTGTTCGGAGAGGACTGGGGCGTCGACGTCGCGGTGTCGACACCTCGACTACTGGCCTCGCTGGTCGAAGAGGCGGTGTCGGTCGGTGATCTGGTGCGGCTCATGACATTTCGTCAGGGTCAGGCAAACCTCGTCGAACTCACACTGCCGCCCGACACCCCGCTGGCGGGCAAGCCGGTCCGCAAGATCGATCTGCCGCGCGACGCCGCGCTGGTGGCCATCATCCGTGGCGGCCGCGTGATCGTGCCCGAGCGCGACGATCCGCTCGAGGGTGGCGACGAACTCGTCTTCGTCGCCGCAGTCGACGTCGAACCGGCGCTACACGCGGCGATCCACGGCAGCTGAGGCCCCGTCGGCGCGCGACGCGCGTCGGACGAGCACCATGGTCACCACGACTGCGAGCGCGGTGAGTGGCCAGCCCATCCCGATCCGGGCGACGGCCAGCCAACCGGTATCGCCGCTGTCGTAGAGCGACGACTGTGCGAGATAGCGCCCCGCGAACACGAGCGCCCAGAATGCCGTGGCGACGTCGTAGGCGATCAATGTCCTGCGGTCGCGACGCCACTGCGTTCCTGCGCCGTTGACGTAATTCCAGGCCACGCCGATCAGCGGCCATCGAAGCAGGATCGAAGCGACCAGGACACCCGCGTACAGCAGCGACGTCCAGATGCCGAACAGAAAGTAGCCTTTCGCGTCGCCGACGCGATGGGCGATGAACGCGCAGATCGCCACGCCGAGAAAGCCGGAGATCGCCGGTGCGAGTCCGTCGTGACGGAACAGACGGACGGCCGCGACCACTGCTGCCGTAGCCAGTGCCGCGAAGATCGCCGCCGTCACACCGAATGCGGCGTTGACGGCCACGAATACGATGACCGGGATCGTCGACGAGATCAGGCCGGATACTCCGCCGAGCTGCTCGAGAACCGTCGGCGTCGGCCGTTCGCCTGCCTGGGCTGCGTCGATGTCCGACGCGGCGTCGGGACTGTCAGTCTTCTCCGTCGCCATGCAATTCGTAATCGGGGTTGTAGATCACCTTGGTGCCGTTGTGTTCGCCGAGCCGCCCACTCACAGTGATCTTCCGACCCGGCTCGATACCGGGGATGCGGTTACGTCCCATCCATTTCAGAAAGACGACGTCGCTTCCGTCGAAGAACTCCGCCTTGACCCCACTCTTGGCGGTGCGTGAACAGGTCTCGACCGCACGCAACTCGCCGTGCATCGTGACCTCGTCGCCGCGCGAACACTCCACCGCGCGCTGGGCGCCGGTGGCCGCCGACTCCGCCGCGATCTTCTCCGCGTCGGCTTCTCCGAGATCTTCGGTGAGCCGCCTGGTCAGTCGCTTGAGATAACCGGCTGTGGGCATCCCAACCTCCAAATAGCGATGTGGGCACGATCAGTGTTTCGGGCGCGGTTAATCGGGCTGAACCAACCGAGCCGCACTCGGTCAGCCTAGACCCCTGCGCTCACCAGTTACAACGGACGGCATCATCGGTTCATGCCCTCGGCTGACACCGCGCCCCCACCAGCACCGACCGCGTTGATCGCCATGCCCGGCACAGGGTCGGACGACGACTACGTTCGACGGGCATTCGGGGCGGCCGCCCGACTTCTCGACGTCGAGCTCATCGCTGTGGAACCGACCGCCGACCTCATCCCCGGATTCATCCGCGCACTCGACGCCGCGGCGCGCGAGCATGCGGTCGTCCTGGTCGGCGGCGTGTCCATCGGCGCGGTGACCGCACTGCGGTGGGCGCTGGACCGACAGGCCGCACACACCGGAACCTGTGCCGGCGTCCTGGCTGCGCTACCGCCGTGGAGCGGCGAACCGTCGGGATCGCTTGCCGCGGCGAGCGCCCGCCTCACCGCCGACTCCATCGAACGCGACGGACTCGACGCAACGATCGCGGCGATGGTCTCGACGAGTCCCGAGTGGCTCGGCGTCGAGCTGAGTCGGTCGTGGCGCGCGCAGTCCCGCGACCTGGTCGCACAACTGCGCGCGGCGGCGGAGTGCGCGGCTCCAACCTCGGACGACATCTCCAAACTCGCTGTGCCACTTGCGCTCACCGCCACGCTCGACGATCCACTACATCCCCGCACAATCGCCGAGGAGTGGTCGGCCGCTGCACCGCGCGCGGAGATCGTCGACGTCGAATTGACTCAGTGGGGCACAGATCCCTCGGTGCTCGGGACATCGTGCGCGCGAGCCTGGCTGCGCCTGAGTGCGGCGCAGGAGTCGGAGCCTGCCCGGCGCCTATGAGAGCGAGGTCAGCGGCGTCGACGAAAACGCTGCATTGCCGAGCCCGCCGAGCGGGTCTGATCGTCGGAGGAGTCGACGTCCCCACCGGCCGTGAACTCGGCGTCGTCGGCGGCGTCGCCCGTGTCCGTGCCACCCGTCTGCTGCGCAGTCGGATCGTCACCCGAGCCTGCAACGGCTCCGTCGGGTACGACGACGCCGGGCGGGACATCGCCACCCTCGGCCGACGCGCCCTCGAACATCTGCTGTTGTGCTGCGGCGACCTGCTCGGCCAAGACCGGCGGCAGGACAAGAGGCAGCATCTCGCGGGGAGGTGCGGGCTCGGCGCCTCGACGCACCACCGACTCCGCGAGCACGGCACGAGACAGCTGGGACAGTTCGGACGCGGTTTCGTTCGGTCCGCTCGCCACCAGGCGAACCATCCAGCGCGGGCCGTCGACGCCGATGAAACGATGACAGCCGCCCGGAACCTCTGCGACGATTTCGCGGCCCCAATGACCGTCTTCGATGCTCGTGGTCGCTCCGTCGTTCTTCAATGAGTCGACGAGTTCACCGACCACCTCGCGCCACAGTCCCGGCGACTTCGGCGCCGCGAAAGCAGCGACGGTGATCCGGCCGTAGGGAGTCACCAGGTAGACGGCCTCTGGTTGATGGTCGGCGGTCATCTCGACGGTGACCTGGCCGCCTTCGACAACAGGCACCAGCACGGCACCGAGGTCGAGGTGCGATTTCTCGAGATCCTCTGCCGGGGTGTCGAGTTCGGTGATGTCGTAGGGTCCGCGCGCCTGCCCGATGAGCAGCGGCTGGTCGGCAGTGTCCGACGCCGACTCGGGGTCTCGTGCCATCACGTGGGGTTCTCCTCGTTCGCGTTGTCGCCTGCGGTATCCGAGCCGTTGGCCGGGTCGACAGTGCCCGGATCGACGGATCCCCCACCCGTCAGTATGGCGTGTCCGCCGCTCGATCCGTAGCCACCCTCGCCGCGAGCTGTCTCGTCGAGCTCGTCGACCTCGGTGAAGTCGGCGAGTTCGATCCTCTGGATCAGCAACTGCGCGATGCGATCCCCGCGCACGATGCTGATCGTCTCCGACGGGTCGAGGTTGATCAGACACACCTTGATCTCCCCGCGGTACCCGGCGTCGATGGTTCCGGGCGCGTTGACGATCGACAATCCGGCGCGCGCGGCGAGTCCCGACCGCGGATGGATCAGCCCGACCGTTCCGAATGGCAGCGCCACGGCGATCCCCGTTCCGACGAGCTGTCGACGGCCTGGCGGCAGTTCGACATCAATGGTGGAACAGAGGTCGACACCCGCATCGCCGGCATGAGCCCGAGTCGGCAGTGGAATGTCCGGATCGAGTCGCTTCACCGGGATCTGACCGATCGGTGCAGCGCCGGGGGTGGATTCTACGGTCACGAACGCAGACTACGCTGAGCTTTGTGAGTTCATCCGAACGCCCCGAGGAGACCGGGGTCCGGTCGTCAGGACCGACTGATCCGGCAGCAGACCGCTACAGCGAACGGCTGCGTGTGCCCCTGTGGTGGTGGCCTGCCGCGGCAGTGGTGACCGCGGTCGCCGGATACGAGATAGAGCTCTCGGCGCATCGCTCGTCGTGGAGTTTCGTCGGATACATCGCCGTCGGGCTGCTGTGTGCATTCATGCTGTGGTCGATGGGCCGTACCCAGATCAGGGTCAGCGCCGACGGGGTCTTGCACGCGGGCAAGGCGCAATTGCCGAGCTCTGTCATCGCGCGCGGGGCGAGTATCCCTGCGTCGGCCAAGAGTGCGGCGCTCGGTCGGCAGCTCGATCCGGCTGCCTTCCTCATGCACCACGCGTGGATCAAGACGATGGTGTTGTTGGTGTTGGACGATCCCGATGACCCGACGCCCTACTGGCTGGTGTCAACGCGTCATCCCGAAAAGGTGCTCGCCGCACTGGGCATTCCCGATGCCAGCACGACGCATACGGTGAGTCCTGAGCACTCGGACCGCGACCAGGGCTGAAGCGACCTGGGCTGAAGCGACCAGGAGTGGGGACGACCAAGGCTGGGGGCCCACGGTCGGTCCGAGACTCACGAGCAGACGCAAGCGGCGCAGCGGTGCCGGATACCGGCACGCTGCGCGCCGCTCAGGCGCAGTCGACGCAGATGAGCGAGCTGCCGTTCTCCCGAGCCAATCGGCTGCGGTGATAAACGAGGAAGCAGCTGCTGCAGGTGAACTCGTCGGCCTGCTTGGGGATCACGCGGACGGAGAGCTCTTCACCCGAGAGATCAGCGCCGGGCAGCTCGAAAGACTCGGCCGTGTCGGTCTCGTCGACGTCAACCGCAGACGACTGGGCTTCGCTGCGACGAGCCTTCAACTCTTCGAGCGAATCCTCATTCAGGTCTTCGGTCTCCGTACGCCGTGGCGCGTCGTAATCAGTAGCCATTGTGTGCCTTACTTGGTTGGAGTTGGAGCCGAGGAGGACTGGCTTGTGGCCAGTCGACCAATGAGCACGATGCCTGTCGGGGGTTGGATTTCACCGACGTCACAACAACTCGTGGCGCCTGCAATTCGTTACCCCCAACCAAACAGATTTATGTGATGTGCATCACATATTCTGCAGACTGGTCCGCCCTTGTCTAGGACGGGGCGCCCGAACTGTAGTGCATCGCTTGTCCGCGGTCAACATCACGCGTACGCCGATTCATTCCCGAGTGTCGGTCGACTCAGACGCACACCCGGAGTGAACCAGGACTCGTGCGCAGACCGGACCGACTCACACGCACAGGGACCGACTCGCATACACAGTGCTTGACCCACACCCGCGCACGAACCCTCTACAGTGAACCTCGTCCTGCTCGCTGGGCTCCCGGCGTCGGCAGGCGCAGGTATGCGTGGATGCGAGAAGGAGCAGGGTCAACGGTGGTCTCGAGGATTACGGTCGGTTACCCCACCGATGACAAGGGACGCCCCTATCGACGTCGGCGTGCGCGGCCCGCCATCATCGTCGCGGTCATCCTGCTCGTCGTGGGTGTGATCGCATGGGCTGTCGCGCTTTCCAACTCGACGGCCGACGCAACGCCCACGAGTTGCAACCAGCCCACACCGGCCAGTTCATCGGTGGCGGCACCCCCGGTCGCCAATGCCCCAGCGGCCGCGTCGGCGAAGACACCGAAGCTGACCGTCGTCAGCCGTGACGACATGCTGAAGGTCGCACCCGCCGCACTGTCGACGTTCCAGGTGCGTGTGCTCAACGCGTCGACTCAGCGCGGCGAAGCCCAGACGGTCTCAGACGATCTGACCGCGCAGGGATTCAATCCCGTTCCCGACGGTGCATACGCCGACGACGCCCTCTACCCCAACCACGACCTCGACTGCGTGGCGCAGATCCGCTTCGGGCCCGCAGGAAAGGCTGCCGCAGCGTCGGTCTGGGTCGCGATCCCGTGTGCAGAACTCGTCGACGACGGCCGCACCGGTACCTCAGTCGACGTCGCGCTCGGCGAGCACTACAAGGCACGTGAGCAGTCGCAGGACACACAGGCCGCGCTCGAAGCCCTTCGCTCGGCGGACCCGCACAACCCCAAGACCGGAGCCGACCCGGGAGTGGTGCGGGCGGTTCACGCCCAATCCTGTTGATCGACAGCCTGATTGATCCCTCAGGAGATCGGCGACAGCGCGCCGATCTCATCGAGCAACGCGAAGAACTCATCAGCGATACCAGGCGCGACGGCAACCGTGGCGTCGCCGGCTGCTGAGCGCGAATCCGGTGGCGGAGTCCGCACAATCGCACCCGCCTCTGCTGCGATGAGGGCACCGGCCGCCCAATCCCAGGGACTCAATCCGTGCTCGATGTGCGCATCAACCGCGCCGGAGGCAACCATGCACAGGTCGAGCGCCGCGGCACCTATCCGACGTAGATCCCGAACCCGCGGAAGAAGCCGGGACATCAGCTCGCCCTGTGCGCGTCGGCGCTCGACGTCGTAGCCGAAGCCGGTCGCGACCAGAGCGAGGTCGACGCGCGAGATCGGGTTGGCACGAAGCCTCGTACGCACACCGTCGCGGACTTCATATGCGCCACCCGACAGCGTCGCCGTGTAGACGACGTCGCGCGCGACGTCGACCACAGCACCGGCAACCGACCTGCCGTCGACCTGGGCGGCCACGGAGACCGCATACGCGGGGATGCCGTAGAGGAAGTTGACGGTCCCATCGATGGGATCGATCACCCAGCGCACACCGGACGGGACCTCGACGGTGCCGCCCTCTTCCTCACCGAGCACGGCATCGTCGGGACGCAGGCGCTTGAGCAGCCCGCGGATGAGTTCCTCGGACTCGGTGTCGGCGAGCGTCACAGGGTCGGTCGGCGTCGATTTCGTCGACACTGCCGACGGGGCAACGTCATTGCCTGTTCCCGGTGCCGTTCCGGTGTGACCGAACAGCTCCGGCCGCCGCCTGCGGACATGGCGAGCCGCTTCGGTGGCCACCTCGAATGCCACCTCACCAAGCCGCTCCACATCGACGCCGGCGATAGTCGGAGCCGTATCGACCTTCTCGCGGGGGATGTTCACCAGACCATCATGTCAGTTGACCTTCGCCCGACCCTCTCGGTGACCTCTACTCGACCTGTGGGCGGCACGCAATCACCCGACGGGTACGCGATCGTCACCGTGCGACACGATTTCCGACAAGGTCCGCCCGTTGCACGTCACGCCTCGATAGCCTGAATATCGCACGGTCGCGGACACCGCGATCCCCGAGAGAGGAAGCCGCCATGACCGACTCATCCACCTCTGCGAGCGATTCCGCCGGACCACGCGCGTTCGGCGTCGACGTCGGGGGGTCGGGGATCAAGGGCGGAATCGTGGACCTCACGACCGGCAAGCTGGTCGGCGAACGCTACAAGGTGCTCACCCCCAAACCGGCGACACCCGAAGCGGTCTCGCGGGGCGTTGCCGAGGTCGTCGGCCACTTCAACTGGGATGGGCCCGTTGGCATCACACTTCCCGGAGTCATCACCGGCGGAACCATGCGCACCGCGGCGAACATCGACAAGGGCTGGATCGGCACGAATACCTACGAGCTCTTCGCCAAGGATCTCGGGGGGCGTGCTCTGTCGGTCGTCAACGACGCGGACGCAGCCGGAATGGCCGAGGACGCGCACGGCGCCGGACGTGGCGTCGACGGGGTGGTCATGCTGCTGACGTTCGGCACCGGCATCGGATCGGCGATCCTGGTGAATGGCACGCTCGTACCGAACACCGAGCTCGGCCACCTGATCGTCGGAAAGAAGGAAGCCGAGCATCAGGCGTCCTCGCGCGTGAAGGAAGAAAAGGGCTGGTCGTACAAGAAATGGTCCAAGAAGGTCAGCAAGGTCCTCGATGAGTACGAGGCACTGTTCTGGCCGTCGTTGTTCATCGCGGGCGGCGGCATCAGCTGCAAGGCCGACAAGTGGATTCCGTACCTCACGAACGAGACCAAAGTGGTTCCGGCGACCCTGCAGAACACGGCCGGAATCGTGGGAGCCGCGATGGCCGTCGATCAGGGTCTCAAGCCCTGATCCCGTCGACGTCGCAGCGATCTCGTAGCGCCCGCCCGGGGGGGCCCCCCCGGGGGGCCCCCCGGGCGCGTTACCGAGATTGCGACAACCGGCCGGCGCCCGGCGTTGTTTGCATTGGGGGGTTGTGTTGGGTTAGACATT
>NZ_LZMI01000116.1:0-67667 GCF_001665475.1 Gordonia sp. 852002-51296_SCH5728562-b
GCGGGGGCGACGTCCGGGATACGACCGTGGGACGCGTCATCGACGTCGCCGTCGAGGTGTCGGGACCGGACGGTGAGCTCGGTGTCGTGGTCGGGAATGGTTGCGAACGTCTCGATGGTGTGGTCGAGGTGGACGAGGTCGAGCAGTCCCTCGACGACGGGGATGCCGTCATCGGTCTTGGCAGCACCGACCACCGCGAAAACGCTTGGCCAGCAGGCGCCTACGAGCGTGTCGGGCACCGCGAAGCCGAACGGCTGCGACGGTGTCACGGCGTGGAGGTGAGCGGGCAGCGTGTTGGCGGTGACCACGGCGTGGTCGGCGACGCCGTCTGCCGACCACTCGACTGTGGTGACCGCGGCACCGTCGACGACGTCTGTCAGACATCCACCCGCTGCGACGGTGAGGATCTCGCGCATCGCGTCTGCGGCATCATCTCGCTCGATGCGCGGGCTACCGCCGTCGGCGATGCTCCGATCGACGCGGAGCGGAATGCGCACCGACGATCCCGAGATCGGCACTGTCAGCTCGAAGTTGTCTTCGCCCAGATGCTCGAGCACAGCGCCGGTTGCCGCGTGCTCCGCGCGATGCTCCGAGGTGACCTCCCAGGACTCCCGAGCACCCAGTAGCGCAATGGGACTCGGCACGATACGGCCGGCCCACGAGACATCGTCAGCCCAGAGCACGGCACCGAGGACGCCTGTGTCGCGAACCTGGGCCTGCTTGCGCGCGGTGATCGGCTCAGGCGCCGCACCGGCGACGGTCAGATCGTCGACGACCCTGGCCTCGAACCGGTCGAGTAGGTCACCCACCGGTTCATCGACACGAGTGATACCCGATACCGCGACCGGCCCCGGGATGATGCAGACGGCGTCCGCGCCATAGCGTGCATCGTGGGCCTGCCACAGCGAGTCGCTGCGCCACCACCGTCGAACATCTTTGTCGACGACGGGCACGAAGTTGACCGGCTTGCCGGGGGTCCGGCACAGACCGAGGAAGAACGCGACGTCCGCGGGATGAAGGATGTCGGTCTCGATCTCGGGATAGACACCGCCGAGAGCGTCGATCGCCGCATGCGGATCGTCGGTCGACGCGAGGTCGGCGAACATCGTCGGCACCGGCCCCGAATCCTTCGGGTGCATACGCGCCTCGGTACGCTGCAGCATCTCGACAAACCGCTGCTGCCAGGTGATGTCGGCCCACGGGTACTGATCGGTGCGACCGTCCCCCACGGCCAGCGTCGCGTAGCGGTCGAGCCATTCGCGATAGGTCATGGAGTCGACGTCGCCGAAGTAGGGCTTGGCGGTCGGCGCCATGGCGGCCACGATCTCGTCGCGGCGTTCGGCCACCGCGTCGGCGTCGCCCGCCACCTCGTCGAGAAGTCGCCCGCAGCGCGACGCGGCGTTGTCGACCTCGTGGATGTCGGCGCCGAGTTGGCTTCGGCCCGAAGCCATTCCGTGTGCGGCACGGCCTGCGCCGATCCACTCGTCGACACCCTCGGTGTCGACGAGCAACTGCTTGACCTCCGGCGCCGTGGTGGCCTCGGCGGTGGCCATGGCCGCGGTGCCGATCAGGATGCCGTCGAGCGGCATGGTGGGATAACCGTGCCTTGTTGCCCATTCGCCGGTCAGGTACTCACTGGCGCGCTCGGGCGTACCGATGCCGCCACCGACGCAGATGACGACGTTGTCACGCACGCGCAGCTCGGCGTAGGTGGAGAGCAGCAGGTCGTCGAGGTCTTCCCATGAGTGGTGGCCGCCGGCGCGTCCGCCTTCGATCTGCACGATGACCGGGTGGTGCGGTACCTCGGCGGCGATGCGGATCACCGAACGGATCTGCTCGACGGTGCCGGGCTTGAATGCGACGAAACGCAGTCCTGCCTCGACGAATTCGTCGACGAGGGCCACGGCGTCCTCGAGTTCGGGGATACCCGCCGACACGATCACGCCGTCGATCGGAGCGCCCTGCGCCCGCGCCTTCTGCACGAGACGCTTGCCGCCGAGTTGGAGCTTCCACAGGTACGGATCAAGGAACAGCGCATTGAACTGTGCCTCGCGGCCGGGCTCGAGGAGGTCGGTGAGCGTGGCGACGTTGCGCGCGAAGATCTCTTCGGTCACCTGGCCACCGCCGGCGAGTTCGGCCCAGTGGCCCGCGTTTGCCGCGGCGGCGACGATCGCCGGGTCAACGGTGGTCGGGGTCATGCCCGCAAGCAACATCGGAGAGCGCCCGGTCAGTCGGGTGAACGCCGTCTGCACGACGCGCCGACCGTCGGCGAGCTCAGCCAGCGTCGGGGCGAAGTCAGACCAACGGCGTGCGACCTCCGGAATTCCACCGGGGCTGAACAGGTTTCGCTGACCTCCGCGAAGTGCGGTGGCCACCAGGCCGACGCCCTGCCCCCGAACGAGCGGCGCGGTGAGTCGCGTTGCGAGATCGCTGGGACCGAAATCGAGAATCCACGCGGCGCCGTCGGCGATCACGGCGTCGATCTGAGCAACCCAGTCGACCGGTGCGACCAGAATCGATTCGGCGTGACCGGCAGCGGAGTCGGCGTCGATTCCGCAGGTCTGCGCCCACTCGCGCACCAGATCGACCGCCGGTGCCATGCCGGGGTGGTGGAATGCGACGCTGACGGGAAGCTCGTCGAAGACGGGGGCGAAGGGCGCGCCGCCGGTGACCTTGCGCTTGCGGTCGTCGGCCTCGGCGGCCACGATGCGCTCGCACTCCGCCGCGAACGCCGCGAGGTGCCGGGGTGCGCCGGACAGCACAACCGAACGACGGCTGTTGCGAATGGCGATCACGGGTGCGGTGACCAATTCGGCGTCAGGCAGCCCCGCGCGATAGGTCGAGAGGATCTCGTCGATGCGTGCCGGGGCAACGTTGGTGATCGACAGCATCGGCGAGCCGTCGGGACCGCTCGCCAGGCCACGACGTCGAGCAACGAGCGTGCCCGCGGCAGCGATGAGATGCGCGATCGCAAGTAGCTGTCCGCAGCCGCTCTCGCCGTGCCGGATGGCGTCGACAGCGAGTGATCCCTGCGAATGTCCGACGACGGCGACGGGTGCGATCGCATCGGGATCGAGGCCCTGCTTCTTGAGTGATTCGACGACGGCAACCTGGCTGAGGAGCACACCGGGCCCGCTCAGTGCGAAGTCGGCGAGCTCGGCGTCCGACGGCACCGGCTCGCCTGCATCGGCTGCACGCACCCACGCGAGCGGATGGAAGCCGTCGGGGCGGGCGATCTCGATGGAGTCGGCAACGGGGGCGAGCATGCGCTCGGCGACGGCGACTGCTCCCGCCAGCTTCTGCTCTAGATCGGCGTCGACGACCAATTCGGCCAGTGTCGACAACCACGGACCACCCTGTCCACCGAAGCTGATCGCGTACTGCTCACCTGCTGCGAGCCGATCGATCAGGGATTCTGCAGGGCGTCCGGTGTTGCGGCTTCCGTGGTGCCCTGGGCGGAATTGGTCGACGGTCACGGGCTCTCCTCGTGGTTCGGGGCTCGGCTGATATGCGATGCAGGAGTTGTCTGGGTTTCGTGCGAGAGCACCACGTGGCACGACCCGGCGGCGGGGGGATATCGCCGGGTCGCGCACGTGTCTCTCACGAACATGCTTGCCCAGCAACACCTTTGACGCTGTGGCGGGCGACTGACAGTTCCGCATGGAACGTCGTCGACATGAACGTGGCACTCATGATGGCACATAAACGTGAGGACTTCCTCATGTTGTTCCCGACCCCCAGGTATACCCGCGAGTAGTCCCGCCGGTAACAAATGACGCCGCTTCCCGCCGCCGAAACCATGTGCACATCCGACCAGTTCGCGGCGCATTTTCTTGCTGATTCGAGCTCCGATCGAGGCGCCCTACTCTCGTTATATAATCGTTATGTGACCTGTCGCACTACGTGTCGCTCGTTGCGACATGCCACGCCCGCGGGACTGTCGAGCCCGGGCGGCGAAGTCGTTAGGGTTCAGGGATGACCGACTGCGTGTTCTGCCAGATCGTCGACGGTTCCGCGCCGGCCCGAAAGGTGTACGAAGACGACGCCGTGGTGGGCTTCCTCGACATCAAGCCGGTCTCGCGTGGGCACACCCTCATCGTTCCCCGAACGCATTCGGCGGGCCTGGCAGATCTGGCTCCCGACGACGGCGCTGCGCTGATGCGTGCGGGACAGGTTGTCGCGGCCGCATTGCGGACGACGCCGCTGACACGCGACGACTCGCCTGCTGATGGGGTGAATCTCGTCGTCAACGACGGAAAGGCCGCCTTCCAGACCGTCTTCCACACGCACCTTCATGTGATCCCCCGTCACCGCGGCGACAAGCTCCGCATGGCGAGATCGCTGCTCGTGCGCCGCGACAAGACCCCCGACGTCACCGCGGCCACGGTGCGTGCGGCGGTCCTCGAACAGATCGGACGCGCATGACCTACGACGACGCCCTCACCACTCCTGATGCGCAGATCCCCCAGGCCGCCATCGACACCCTCGCGGGTGCCGAGTGGATCACTGTGTTCACCGGTGCGGGAATGTCGGCCGACAGCGGTGTGCCGACCTTCCGCGACGCACAAACGGGACTCTGGGAGAACTTCGACGCCGAGCAACTGGCGACCCCGCAGGCGTTCAACGCCGACCCCGCCCTCGTGTGGGGGTGGTACCAGTGGCGCGCGCACCTGGTCCGAAAGGCCGCCCCGAACGCAGGACACCTGGCGTTGAGCACCCTGGCAGAGCCGACCGACGAGGCCGACGACGCACCATCGGTCATGGTGGTGACACAGAACGTCGACGACCTACACGAGCGTGCAGGCAACACGGTGGTCAGCCACCTACACGGTTCCCTCTTCGCTCCCCGCTGCTCGCGCTGCGGACACCCCTACGAGGGCAGAGATGCCGACCCGACAACAGCCACCGACGAACGCCCGGTCGAGCCGCCCGCATGCCCGATATGTCTGTCGCCGGTACGGCCGGGCGTCGTGTGGTTTGGCGAACCACTCCCCGCGGAGCCGTGGGCACGTGCCGAGCAGGTATTCGACGTCGCCGATGCCGTCCTCGTCGTGGGGACGAGCGGGATCGTCTACCCCGCCGCGGCGCTGCCCGAGCGCGCAGCGAACCGCGGCATTCCGATCATCGAACTCAACCCGGAACCGTCAGGACTGAGTTCTGTTGCCACGCATAGCATTCGGACCACCGCCGCGCGAGGCCTACCCGAGATCGCCGAACGCGTGCGTGCCACACGGCGCAACCGATAGCTGCTACTCCGCTCCGGTCAGGTCGATCGGTTCCCACGCAGCAGCCTCGCGGGAGGCCGTCGCCGATACCGAACCCGGTTTGACGCCTCGACGGTCGAGAAGCCGGATCACCGCGGCGAGCGCGGCGTCGGCGTCGAGCTCGAACTCCGATTCGCGCACGCGCGCGAATTCCCAACCGCAGCGGCGCAATTCACGCTCGCGCTCCATGTCGGAGCGCGCCTGCGCGCCTGTCGAGGTGAACTCGTCTCCGTCGCATTCGACGGCCATCCGGCCCTCCGAACCCGTGACCACGAGATCGATGACCCGATTGTTGACAAGGACTTTCGGCGTCACGTGATAGCCGAGCGCGGCCAAGCGGTTGAACACCCGCTGCTCGAAGAGGCTGTCGAAAGGTTCGACTCGCTCGTCGTCGGGGACGTCGGAGGGCATCGGAGCGATGGTCGGCCCCTGATTTGCCTGCATGTAGCCCAGCAGCGAGTAGCGCAGGTCGTTGGGACGCAGATCGTCGAGTCCGACCGAGTGGAACAACCACACCTGGTCCATCGCGCGCGACGCGGCGACGTTGATTCGACGCTGTGACTCTGCGCGGGTGAGGGCACTCAGTGATGCGGGGTCGGAGACCACCATCGACAAGAACATCACATGTCGTTCGTCGCCCTGGAAGTCGGGCGGGGTGCCCACCCGGATACGACGCGCACGCCAGGTCTCCTCGCCGACGGCCTCGCGCAGGAGACGGGTGATCTCATCGACCTGCTTGGCTCCCTGCAGCGCGATGATGCCGAAATCGAGTTGGGCATAGGCGGGATCGGCGAGGCAATCGAGCAGTGTCGCAACGATCGCCGCGGCCTCGCCTTCGTTCACCAACGACTGCCCCTGGCCGGAGGCCACGCCGTCGACCCGCACGGTCCGCAGGGGATCGAGCCGATCGGCACCGAACTGTCGAACGGGAACGAGTGGCGACCCACCGTAGAACTGTCGCGACGAGTACTCGATGATCTCCGGCATCGACCGGAAATGTTCACGTAGTCGGATAAGGTGACCGAATCGACTGCGCAGCAACGAGAACAGACTCGATCGCGGTGTCAGCCCGTCGCGGAGGTAATGCGGGAGATCCGGAAGCTCAGCGTCGAGCCTGGCAAACGCATCGTCGAGCGAGGTTCCGGCGAGTCCGCGTGGGGCGCACTGCTTGTCGTCGCCGACGACGATGACGCGGGGCGCGAGCCACAGCAGAAACGAACTGGTGATGTCGGCCTGACTCGCCTCGTCGACGATCACGACGTCGAACGAATTCGGTTCGGGCGGAAGCATATCGGCGACCTGGCTGGTCGACATGATCCACGCGGGAACTGCCGACTGCGCCTGCTCCATCGCTTCGCGCGCGGCAGCCCGGAATCGGTTGGCGTGCTTGCCCGATCCCTTGCCGAGATTGATCATGTGGTCGCGGTAGGACTGTAACGCCTGCACCTGGGCGACGGTGGTGCGCGCGAGACACGCCCGCCACGCGCGCGCGGCGGCGAGCTTGGTGGTCAACTGTGCGATGTCGGCGTCGGCCTCGTCGAGTGCCGACGCCAGACGCGCCTCGGCGTCGGGGTCGCTGCGTTCGGCCACCCAGGTCCGCGCCCGACGCCACTCCCACGCGCCGACCACGTCACGTAGGCGCGCGTCCCACGCCGGGTCGTCAGCTGTTGCGGCCAGCGCCGCGTAGAACTCCGGTGCCTTGCCGCGCAGCCGCAGAGCGAGCAGATCGACGGCCGCTTGGTCGTTCAGCTCACCACGCGCAGTGGTGAACGCACGTCGCGCCGCCCTGATCGCCTCCGCATCGGCGTTGGCCAGTGCGGCGACAAGTGCATCGCCTTCGGGCGACGGTCCCCTTTCGACCTCGGTTGACAGCCGGTACGCGTGATCGGCCAGTTCCTGCTCGGCGAGAATCGCATCGTTGGCCGCCGCGATCGACGCACCCTGGTGGGCAACCTCTGCGACCTGCGCGACGCTGCGCGGGCGCGGGCCACCGGGACTGATGTACTCGAGCTCGCGAATCAACTGATCACGCGCAGAAAGCAGATCCGATACCCAGGCGAGCTGCGTGTCGAGGCGGACGAGCTGGCTGAGCTGCTTGGATCGGGAACCGGCGGTGTCGACGGGGACATGCAGATCCGCGAGCACGCGATGCACCTGACTCACGGCATCGAGGACCGCGAGGTGATCAGCGACGAGCGCCAGGCTGTCGGCGTCGGTGGCTGCGTGGCCGTCGACGCTGGCTATGGCGCCCGATTCTTCTACTGCCCGTTGCTGTTCGGATCTCAGGAGGCGGCCACGCCAGCGTCCACCCTCGCGAAGATAGGTCGCGGCAGCTGCGAACCGCTCACTGTCACCAGGCCTCGCGTTCTCGACGACGATGACGTGCGCGCCGATCGCCCGGTCACGCTGCGCGGCGTCGGCGATGACCGACGAGAGAGCCGTGACGCGCGACCACAGGTGCGCTTCCTGACCGGCGAGGAGCCTGTCGGCCATGTCGACGACCAGTGGCGGGAACGTCGCGACCTCACCGGAGGCCACCGCGAGGTGATCGCAGATCCCCTTTATCCGCAGCAACCGTTCGCTTCCGACGTCCGACAGGATCGACATCAACGAACCGCTACCGACCATCGGCTCCTCGGGTCGCTGTCTGATCCGTTCGCAGATCGCGTCCATCGTCATCGTGTCGGGTAGGTAGTCGTCGAGGTCCGGCAGTCGCTGCGCGAGACGCCCGGAATCGTCACCGACGCGGCGAAGCAGTTCGAGCAGTCGGGTGAACTCGCCGCCGTCCAGTGGAGGCAAAGCGCCGTCGAGCGGCCCGGGAAGCCAGTCGAAACGTTCGGCGTCGGCGTTGCACGCGCGCACGATCGACGCCGCGGTACCGCGATAGTCGCCCGCAACCCACTCGTGCACCTCGGTCTCGGACGAACGCAGGTCCCACAGACCGCGGAGCGCACGCTCGCGCCGATCGACCGCCTGCGCACGGCGGTAGGCGAGGTCGTCGATCTCTGCGTCGGCGACACCGGGTGAGAAACTGGACTTGCGGTCGGCGATCGCCTCGACGCCCGACACCACGGCGTCGTAACTGTCGGTGCTGATGTCGGCGAGCGAAACGGTCAACTCGCGTAGCTCCGGCGGGAGGATGTCGCGCAGCACCTGCAGCGCGTTGACCTTCTCACTGGTCACCAGCACGCGCTGCCCCTTGGCGAGAAGTGCCGAGAGGACGTTCGCGATGGTCTGGGTCTTGCCGGTACCAGGTGGTCCTTCGACGACCACGCCGCTGTCGACACCGAGTTGGGCCAGCACGTCACGTTGCTCGACATTGGACGCGAGCGGGAACATCGCATCGGCGACGAGTTCGGCCGCAGGAGTCGTTCCCGGCCCGCTGAGCGCCGCCAGCCGGTCTGCTGCCTCGATGGGCGCGACGAGCTGCGACAGCCCGATCGGCACCTCGGTGTCCGGCTCGCGCAGTGCCGCCAGCATGGCGTCGTAGAAGCGCAACGCCGACCCCGTTCCGCGGTTGCGGAGAACGATGGCCGGCGCGAGGTCGATGGTCAGTGACACGTGATCGTCGTCGATGACGACGTTGTCGCGCCACGCGGAAACAAGTTGTCCCGCAGCAGAATTTGCGATGTTCGTCAGGCCTGCTACACGTCCCCGCTGCTTGACCGCCTCGGACAGGTCGATGCCGTCGATGGAGGCGAGCAGGTGGGTGTCGTGGATCATCGGAACGCCCGCGGATCCGAGCGAGATCCGGATGACCCCCGAATCGGTGTCGCGTTCCGCGACGACGTCCTGAGTCAGCAGGTGTTCGCGAACGAGGGGCTCGGCGTCGTTCTCCTTGTCGACGACGGTGACCAGTCCGTTGGCGAGGACGATCTCGAGCGCCTCGGGATCGGCGACGAGGTCGTCGAGGATCGTCGACAGTTGCGAATACGTGTCATCGTCCGGAGATACCTCGACGACGGTCTGTCCTGGCGCCGCTCCCGTGCGTACCTGCACCGGCGTCGACCTGCCTACCCACACGACTGCGGGATGCGAGTCGACGGTGGTGACCGACACCGATCGTGACCGGACCAGGCCGCGGAGGAAACCGATCAGCCTCGACACCTGATCCCGACGCTCATCAGGAGTGTCGTTGATCATGCGCTTGCTGCCTTCCCGCCGCGATACCAGAGTTCATCAACGCTACCAAGGCCGCGGAGGCCCGGTCGTGTCGACGAGCACTGTGGCGGTGCAGCTCAGCGAACCGAGGTGCCTCGAAGGGCGGGGAAACCGCCGTCGACGTAGTGCACATTGGTGTAGCCGAGGTCAGCGATCTGCTCGGCGATGCGCGGTGCCTGCGAACGCACAGAGACGACGGCGATCTCGGTGTCGCGGTTGCTGACCAGCGGGAAAGAACCGGTCGGCGTGGGCGCGAGTCGAGTTGTGACCTCATTCGGGTCGACAACGACCGCGCCGGGAACACTGCCCTGGTGACGGACGACCTGCGGACGGGCGTCGACGACGACTGCGTCTCCGTGCTCGACGTGATCGATGGCTTCTGCTGCGGTAATCGAACTCACCACTGACACTGGTGACTCACTCCTGAACTAGAACTTCTACGTGCTTGCCGGGAGCCGGATCGACCGCTCTCCCCCAAAAAAGGTTACGGAAAGATATCGATCTGTCCACCTTCGCATCATCAGCCTGGTCACAGGTTTCAACCCGTTGTATCGCGCAGCGAATCCTTCGGTCGGCTATGTCAGCCCCGACTACGGCCGGCGACGCGCGGATTACCGCGCTTCCCCCAGCTGTCACCGCGTTTGCCGTGGCGGTCACGGTTGAAGCCGCCACCGCCCTGACCATTACGTTTACCGCCACGTGCGCGAGGCGGGCCCTGGTCGCGACGGATGTCGATCGGGTTCTTGCCGATCCGCGTGTGCCTCAGGCGATCCAACGTCTCACGGTCGAGGTCCTCGGGAAGCTCGACGATCGAGAAGTCGTCGCGGATGCTGATGTTGCCGAAATCACCCCGGGTCAGTCCGCCCTCGTTGGCGATCGCGCCCACAATCGCACCCGGAGACACCTTGTGTTTGCGTCCGACAGCGATCCGATAGGTGGCGAAGTTGCCGCCACCCGACCGCGGCGCACGTTCCCGACGCTCGGGACGTTCACCCTTCGGCGGGTCGGGTGCCATCAGGAATCCACCGTCGCGGGTCTCGAGCGCCAGCGCGGCCGCGATGTCGGCCATCGCCACGTCGTTGTCGCGGGCGTAGTTCTCGATCAGTTGCCGGAACATGTCGAGATTCTCCGACGCGAGATTCTCGGTGATGGAGTCGGCGAAACGCGCGACGCGCTGGGCGTTGACGTCGTCGACGGATGGCAGATCGATCTCGGTGAGCGGTTGGCGTGTTGCTCGCTCGATCGCGCGCAGCAGGTGACGCTCGCGCGGTGACACGAACAGCAGGGCGTTACCCGATCGTCCGGCACGTCCGGTGCGTCCGATGCGGTGCACGTACGACTCGGTGTCGTGCGGAATGTCGTAGTTGACCACATGCGAGATCCGGTCGACGTCGAGTCCGCGGGCGGCTACGTCGGTGGCGACGAGAATGTCGATCCCGCCCGCCTTGAGCTGATTGATCGTCCGCTCGCGCTGGGCCTGCACCATGTCGCCGTTGATCGCGACCGCGGAGAACCCCCGCGAGCGCAACTTCTCGGCGAGTTCCTCGGTTGCCGACTTCGTGCGGACGAAGACGATCATCGCGTCGAACGTCTCGACTTCGAGGAAGCGCGTCAGGGCATCGAGTTTGCGCTGGTGAGACACCTGCAGATAGCGCTGGGTGATGTTCTGGGCGGTCGCGGTCTTGGCTTTGACCGTGATCTCCTGCGCATCGTGCAGGTATCGCTGGGCGAGCCGTCTGATCGCGCTCGGCATGGTCGCCGAGAACAACGCGACCTGCTTGTCGTCGGGAGTCTCGGCGAGAATGCGTTCGACGTCCTCGGCGAATCCCATCGTCAGCATCTCGTCGGCTTCGTCGAGCACGAGGAAGTCGAGTTGGGAGATGTCGAGTGTGCCCTTGTCGAGGTGGTCGATGACGCGTCCCGGCGTACCGACGATCACCTGCGCGCCACGCTTGAGACCGGCGAGCTGCACGCCGTAACTCTGTCCGCCGTAGATCGGCAACACACGTACATCGGGCATATGTGCCGAGTATTTGCCGAACGCTTCGGCCACCTGGAGTGCGAGCTCACGGGTCGGCGCGAGGATCAGCGCCTGCGGGCGTCGAATCTGCGGGTCGATCCGCGACAGGATCGGAATCGCGAACGCGGCGGTCTTGCCGGTACCGGTCTGGGCGAGACCGACAACGTCGCGACCCTCCATGAGCGGTGGAATCGTGGCCGCCTGGATGGGCGACGGGGTCTCGTAACCGACATCGGCGATGGCGTTGCGTACGCGTTCGTCGATGTCGAGATCGTCGAATGTGATCGACGGCGCATCTGTGGTCGGGCTGTCGGTCATGGTCTGCGTGTCCCGTTCATCGACTCATACTCTAATCCGCGGGCGGGCCAAAAGCGGCATTCACGTGCCGCACGGTCATGACCCGAGTCGATCACACCTGAATGTGATGAGCACCACTTTCCCTGCTACCCTCTGTGGCAACATATCCGAGCGGCATCCCGCCCGACCTCGACTATGTCCGTTATGTCTATGTCCGAAATGCCGGATACCACGTCCCAGGGGGCCACCTACATGCAGCAGTACGCCACTCCGTCGGATCTGACCGTCGAAGACAAGGCCACGCTGGTCGACACTCTGCTTCGTTATCGCGACAAACGCCCGACACTGCCATTGTTCAAGCGATTGTCGTCCGGTCAGTGGATCACAGTGACCGCCAAACACTTCGCCGACGAGGTCGACGGCGTGGCCAAAGGCCTCATCGCGTCGGGCATCGAGCCGGGCGACCGCGTCGCGATCTGTTCGGCCACGCGGTATGAGTGGTCACTCCTCGACTACGCCATCTGGCGTGCGGGCGCGACAACCGTCGCGGTGTACGAGACCTCTGCACCTGATCAGGTTCAGTACCTTCTCGACGACTCCGGAACCGTCGCGCTGATCGTCGAGGACGACAACCATCGCGACAAGTTCCGCGAGGTGACCGCCGCATTGCCGGCGCTTCGTGAGACCTTCGTCATCGACGACGGCGCGGTGAACGAGCTGACACAACGTGGCGCGGATGTTCCCGACTCCGAACTCGATTCGCGACACGCCAACACGGTGTCGTCCGACGCCGCGACGCTGATCTACACCTCGGGGACCACCGGCCGCCCCAAGGGCGTGGTGCTCACCCATGCGAACTTCCTCGCTGAATGCGCGGCGACCCGCGAGGCCGTCGGCTCGGGCCTCGAAGAGGGCAATTCGACGCTCCTCTTCCTGCCGTTGGCACACGTCTTCGCCCGCGTCATCGCCGTCGCAAGCCTGGAGAGCGGCGTGATCGTGGGTCACACCAGCGATATCCCGCACCTCGTCGAGCATCTCGCCACGTTCAAGCCGAACTACGTGTTGTCGGTGCCGCGCGTGTTCGAGAAGGTCTACAACTCCGCCAAGCAGAAGGCATACGACGGCGGTAAGGGATCAATCTTCGACAAGGCCGCCGACACCGCCATCGAGTACAGCGAGGCGTTGGAAAAGGGCGGACCCGGCATCGTGCTCAAGCTCAAGCACAAGGTGTTCGACGCCCTGGTCTACAACAAGCTGCGTGCCGCACTCGGCGGCAACTGCGACGGTGCGATCTCGGGCGGAGCCCCACTCGGAGCGCGCCTCGGGCACTTCTTCCGTGGCGCGGGTGTGCCGGTTTACGAGGGCTACGGACTGTCGGAAACCACAGCTGCAATCACCGCCAACAGCGAAGAGCACCAGCGTGTGGGTTCTGTCGGGCGGCCGATTCCCGGCGTGACCATCGCGATTGCCGAGGAGGACGGCGAGGTTCTCGTCAAGGGACCTGTGGTCTTCACCGAGTACTGGCACAACCCCGACGCCACCGCCGACGCGATTCGCGACGGATGGTTCCACACCGGCGACGTCGGACGTCTCGATGACGGCTTTCTCTACATCACTGGCCGTAAGAAGGAATTGATCGTCACGGCGGGCGGCAAGAACGTCTCCCCCGCCCAGCTCGAGGACTCGATCCGTGCGCATCCGATGATCAGCCAGTGCCTCGTCGTCGGCGACAACAAACCGTTCATCGCCGCATTGATCACCATCGACACCGAGGCAGTTCCCGGTTGGCTCGAGCGCAACGGGCTCGCTGCCGACACCCCGTTGACCGAGCTGGCCTCCAACGACAAGCTGCGCGCGGAGATCACCGAGGCTGTCGACGCCGCCAATGCGAAGGTCTCCAAGGCCGAGGCGATCAAGAAGTTCAACATCCTCGACACCGATTTCACGATCGATTCGGGCGAGCTCACGCCGACGATGAAGCTCAAGCGCAACATCATCCACTCGGCCCATCAGAAGGCGATCGCCGACCTCTACACATGATCGCTCAGTAGACAGTCAAACCGCACCCCGCGTGGCCCTGCACGGCTACGCGGGGTGCGGTCTTCTACGCTCGAATGACCATGACCCGTGATCTCGCCATCGACGCCACGCGCGGCGTCGCCATCTGGTCGATGATCACGGCGCACTTTGCCCTGGGAATGCGCATCGCCGAGCCCACGCACTCGTTCCCCTACGTCGACGGGATGTCTGCGTTCGTCCTGCTGTCGGGATTCGTTCTGGGCCTGGTGTATCAGCGGTGGATCGAACGCCATGGATTGTGGTTCGCGTATCGACGTCTCACCAAACGGATCGTCGTGCTGTATTTCTGCCAGTTGACGATCGCGCTCGTCGCCGTCGCCGCGGCGATGGCCGGGCATCGCTGGCTGACGCTCCTACTTCCGATCGACGGGTGGGGTGAAGGTATCCGACTCGCGCTGAGAATGGACTACCTGCCCAGTGGGGGCAACATCTTGTTGCTGTACCTGGTGTTGATGGCCTCGGCATATGTCGTATTCCCCCTTCTGATGCGTGGATGGTGGGTCGCGGTGCTGTGTGCATCGATCGCGCTGTACGTGATCTCGCAGATTCACTCCCCGGACTGGTTTTTCCTGACCCAGTCGATGGCGTCTCCGCGGACGGAGAACTGGGCAGCGTGGCAGATCATGTTCGTGCCCGCACTGGTGATCGGCTGGAACTGGCGGCGATGGCAGGGAGCTCGCTTCATCGACAGATACCTGCCTGCAATCCTTGTCGGGGCGGTCTGCGTCTGGTTGGTCTTCCACTACGTGATCGACACCGGCCCGTGGGCCGAACTCGAATCCCACTTCGCCGACAAGGTCAGCTTCGCGCCGGCACGCGCGCTGGGCGCCTGGGTCGTCGTACCCGCGGTGTACGGGGTGTTCCGTGCGCTACTTCGGGTGTGGCACCACGACTGGTTGCGGCCTCTCGTGATGACCGGAGCGCGCAGCCTCGACTCGTATGTCATTCAGGCGATCGCCCTGATCATCGTTCCGATCCACGTCGCCCACCGCCCCTGGGACGAGACCACGTCGGTAGCCGTCACGCTGCTCGTCTTCGGTGCGTGCTGGGCGTGGGCGGAACTTCGACGCGCCGCTGAGATCGACAAGCTCCATAGACTTCCCGCGATCGCCTATCGCGCGACTCACAGCCCCGCCGCTCCGCCGTCCGACAGCTCGGCTGCTCCTACCTCGGAACGCGAACCTGTCAGCGAAGCTGTACCCAGTTGAGTTCCCGTAGCCGTTGACTGGTCTGGGAACTCAGGTCGGCTGCGCAGAAAGTTACGTCTCTCGGGGCCTCCGCATGTACCGGTACGCGCGGAGGCTCCGAGGGATGTGGTTTTCTGCGCTGCGATCCGACCTATCTGAGCTGAGCAACCTGCCTCAGCGAGCCACCCACGCACGCGCGATGTCGAGTCGCTGCCAGCCGCCGTTCGCCCCGGTCTTGTCGAGCGGATACCCGCCGGGCAAGGCCGTCCGCGCCAACAGGTCGCGCAGCTGCTGCGTCGACCACCCCGGATGAGCGGCCCGGATCAGGTTCTCGGCACCGGCCGGAACCTGAAGTGGCGCAGCGGGTCCGGTCGGCAGGAACGAGAAGGTCGAGCGCCGGCGGTAGCTGCTCAACGCGGCGTCGGTCCCTATGTAGGGCTGCTGGCAGCCGACGATGCGGCCGATCGGCGCACCGACCCGCGCAGCGAGTACCGACCGCAGTTCGGTCCGTGCCTGCGCCAGCAGCGTTGCGAAACTCGGGTCGGCGATGACCTCGGAAGTGATGTTCTCTGCAAGCATGCGCCCACCGATGACGTCGAGCGGGTAGTGCACGCCGAGCACGACGCGGTGATAACCGTACTCAGCGCCGCGGGCGAGAACCTGCGGCCCGACCTCGGGCAACATCGTCGCGATCAGGAAGGCCTGCGTGTAGCCCCAGGTGGTATGTCCCGACGGGTACGACCCGCTGCCGCGTACCGATTCATAGAGATCGGGACGGCCGTCGCCGTAGTGGCGGATGAGAGTGGGCGCCACCTCGAACGGCCGCCGGTAGTCGAAGTACTTCTTCTCCTTCGACGTACCGACGCGATCGCCGACCAATGCCTTGTCGCCGAGCAGCAGCTCACTCGTCTTCGGGAGCTGCCCGGCCTTGAGGGCGTCGAAGAATGCGGGCGAGAGCTTCGAGCCGAGGGCGTTGAAGATCGCGGGTCCCTCGATCGCGTAGTTGTCGTCGACCGCATACGCCGACACCTTCGGGCTCGCAGCATTGTTCACCGCGATGGCCTCGAGAAGGTTCTGCTGTTTGATCAGCGGGGACAGCGACGAGAACGCGTCGAGCGTCGCGATGTGATTCGCGGGCTTCGCCGTCGCGAACGGCGCCGACTTCTCGCCCGCGGTGAAGCCGCTCGACGCCGAGACCGTGGTCGGAGTGAACGCACAGGCCGCGGGAGCCGCAGTCGCGGTCGTGGGTACGAGCAACCCGACGGCAGCGATCGCGGGAAGGACTGCGGCCGTGAGTAATCTGCGGCTTCCGAACCGACGCATATGGTGTTGCCTCCCCGAATGAGTTGCGCCCCATGGACGTCGGGGCCGGTCGCGAACCCTCTCAGATGACCAGCTCATGTCAACGACGAGGCGACGTCGCGGTGAACGTCAGGTGTCGGGCCCGGTCCCATCGGATCGGGGTCGGACAATCCGGTCGGGCTGATCGGTTGTGGTTCGCGTTCCGGTTGAGGCGGAAGTGGTCGGACGCTTGCTCAGCGAACCTCGTAGAGGATGCCCCGCCCGATGGCCTCACGGACGACGGGTAGCGCTGCCGCAGCGAGCGCGTCGGCGTCGACGTCGTGGAAGTCGGCGAGGAGTTCGATGAGTGCTCCCAGCGGCACCTGACCCCGGCAACCCGCCAGCAACGCCCGTGAGACCTCGTCGACGCCGAGGACGGCGCCCGGCCCACCCGGGCGCCGCACGGATGCTCCGATCTCCTGCCAGCCGTCGTCGCCCGGAAGCGACTGCGCGTCGAGGAATACCGGGGAGGTCTTCAGTCGAGCGGCGAGCAGAGCATTGTCGGAGGTGGTCCGGAGATAGTCGCGACGGTCCAGAAATGCCTTGGCCTCGGGACCGGTCACCTCCTCACCCGCGCCGGTGATCTCTTCGATCACGACGTCGGGCGGGCCGTCGGGTCCACCCCGACGATCCCGAAGCGTGATGACTCCCATGCCGATTCCCGCGATACGCTCTCGCTGGAACCAGTCGAGCCACGCCGATCCTCGCGCGGCGATCTGATCCGGTTCTTCGCCCGCGTCGGACAACCACAGCGAGATGTAGTCGACGGGATCGGCCAGCTCGCGCTGCACAACCCACCCGTCGAGCCCCGTCTCCGCGATCCACGAACCCACTCGATCGCGCCAGTCCGCGTCCTCGTAGACGATCCAGTTGGCAAGCAACTGCGCCGTGCCTCCGGGGTTCAGGCGCGCGGGCAACTCGCGGATCAGGCGCGCACACAGGGCGTCGCCCTCCATCCCTGAGTCGCGATACTCGTAGTCCTGCGACCCTGACCCGACGACGAACGGCGGGTTGGAGACGATCAGGTCGAAGCGCTCGTCGCCGACGGGCTCGAACAGACTGCCCTCGCGCAGATCCCAGGACATCCCGTTGAGGCGTGCGGTCGCGGCCGCCAGGGCAAGCGCGCGGGGGTTGGTATCCGTCGCGACGATCCGATCGGCGTGGGTTCCAAGGTGTAGCGCCTGGATTCCGCACCCGGTACCGAGGTCCAATGCCGACTCGACCGGGTCACGAATGATCGCCCGCGCCAACGAGATCGACGCTCCCCCGATACCGAGGACGTGATCGTGCCCGACAGGACCCGAACGCATCGCGGCGTCCTGATCGGAGACGACGAGGTAGTCGCGGACGTCGTCGGCGTGTGGTCGGATGTCGAGGATCGCGCGCACGCGCCCGTCGTCGACGAACTCGACGACCCCGTTCGCCGCGAGCGCATCCAGCGGCGTCGACGCAAACACCTGCTCGGCGGCCTCACGCGGCTCGTCAGAGCCGAGGAGGAAGAGGCGTATCAGCGTCGCGAGAGGTCGGCGTTCGGCAGGCGCCATCACGGTGGCACGCAGCGCAGGCCACCACACTCCCTTGCCGAGTGCGGCGTTGGCATCGTCACCGAGAAGTGCGGCGACTCCATCGGAGTTGTACTGCGCCGCACGCAGATCCGCTCCGAGTGAATCGACGACCGACAGGTCGTCGAGAGGAAGACGCCCGAACGCGGGGTCAGACATGCGTCACCGACCTTTCGATACTTCATGTGGCGACGTCCAGCAGACCACACGGCTGGGGCGGTGGCGGACGACACTCGGATCAATTCGCCGAGAAGTCTGTACGGGTTCCGTAAAGTGCCCTAACCTTCCGAGTGTCAGTCGAGACCTGATAGTGACCTTAGAGTTTCATTAAGGTTATGCTAACCTCACCAACTGAGCCGATGTGCTGGTGCTATCGGCGGGATGAGTTGAGCAGTCGGCAGACACCATTTCGGTGACACATGAGAAGAGAGTGCTTCATGGTGCGTGGCGTGGGTCGGGACCACCCGGTGGCAGCAGGACGATCGAGAACCGGGACGAAGTGGCTGGTCCGCGTCACCGCGGCAACGACGCTGTGTTCGGTCTTTGCCGCCGGCGCTACCGGTAACGGCACAGCAGCGGTGGTGGCAACGCAGGCCGCTCATCAGCAGCAAATCGCGACGCAAGCGGCACAGATCAAGGTAAAGCCGACAACGCGTCCCGCCGAGACATACGACGAGCGACTCGACCGGATCGGTAAGTCGAAGCGCTCACTGCTGGCAACACCCAAGGAGAACTTGGGCAAGGAAACCAGTTGTGTCAGTGCAGAATTCACTTCGCTCTCGGTGGTCTACGACTCGCTGTTCGAGTCGATCCTCCCGTCGCTTCCGCCCCAGCTGCAGCAGAACGCCTACGCCGCACGCGCCCAGGCGCATCGCGACATGGACCACATGAACGTCTCGACGCTGGCCATCTCCGACAGCCCGCTGGCCCTCGGCGCCGACTCCGACGACCCAGCCACCAAATACCGGAGCCCGATCTCTCAGTGGATCGTGGTGCAGCTCTTGAAGGTTCGCGACGGCAAGCAGAACGAGGCCATCCCGGTCAGCCGCATCACGCTGATGCAAGCCGTGGAAACCGCGTGGCTGTACTTGTTCACGACCGTCGTGGCGCCGGCCAAGGTGCTGTCGCAGATCGCGCCCATCTCGGGCAGTCCCTTCGACGAGACTCAACTGTCGGCGCTCTCGAACTTCATCACCTGGAAGAGCATCCTGCAGATCGGCGTCTCCGCCAGCGCGCTCGGCGCCCAGTACACCTACCAGGCGATCGCCAGCTCGATGATCAACCAGTGCGTCGCGCGGGTCACGAAAGAACAGAAGGACGACGCCGGCCGTCCGAGTGAGACCGTTCGCTACAACATTCCGATCCCGGCGATCGTGCAGGACATTGCCGATCAACTCGCACTCGCCGACAACAAGACCTGTGCGCCCGTCGGTTCACTTCCGCTGTCGCGCATCGTGACCCGCACCTCCGACTACGCGCAGACGATGGTCACCACCGAGGCGCAGAAGCGCAACATCCGCAACGAGACCGAGCGCATTCTCTCGACGATGCGCTCGACCCCGATCCCGCACAACCTGATTCCTGCCGATCCCGCGGACTTCAACACGGCGGAATCGATCGCCTCCTACATCGGCACGATCATTCCCTACGTCGGCGGCGCACCCCTCGACATCGCGCTGGGCCTGGGGCACAACATCGGCCAGGGCGACAACCTCGCGGCGACGGTACCGCTCTCCGACCTCACCGTCACCAAGGGAATGACCGCCGCGTACTACTCGCTGTACCTCTCGCTTTATCTGTTCAGCACAGCGGGCGGACTGGTGGAATCTGCGGGCCTCGAGGCCGCGGGCATCACAGGTCTTCCGCTCACCCCCGTGCGCCTGCTCAACGCGGCCGGCTCGGCAGCCATCACGTACGGACTCGTCAACTACCACAACGTGATCCGCTCGATGTGCCTGCGCGAGGACGACACCACCGGAACAGGCCTCGGAGCCGAGCAGCACAAGAAGCTGCGCGACGCCAAGGACGGCGTGCGCACTGAGAAGGCCGCCGACGAGAAGGCGCTCGCACCTGCCGCACCGAGCACGTCGGCGCGGGTACCCGCCGGGGACGATCAACGTCGCACCGCGGCACCGACGACCACGTCGAAGAAGCCAGCCATCACCCCGGTGCCCGGCCTGCCCTTCACGATTCCGGCTGCCGGCTGATCCTGGCCTCGTATTGTCGCTGATGTTGGTCATGGATTTCCTGACCAACGTCAGCGGCAATCCCTCGCGCACGACGTAGGGTGGCGCTTGTGCGGTTCGGTGCGCGCAAGCAGAACCCGACCACCTCGCTACGGCGAGGCCCTGGTCCATCGCATCCTGTCAACGCACGGCCGCTGGTTGGTCTGACGTCGCCACAACCATGGGTCTACGACCTCACTGTGCGGCCCGAGTCCGAAGTGGTTGCCGCCCTCGACGGCTGCGATCTCGTCGGGCGTGTCGTCGGAGAAGACGACGAGCTGACCTACGCCATCCATGCCGTCTTCGACCCTGACGAACACGACGTGCGGGACTCGTACGCCGCGACGGCCATAGCCCTCGATCTCCAATTCGACGACGGCCACACACTTTCCGAGAGGGCGGTGCTCGACCAGCACGGCGTCGAACTCGATCCGCGTAGTCAGTACCTGTCTCGGACTGTTGCGGTGGATCAGTGGACTCTGAAGAGAGTGCGACTCACCGGATGTGCGGGTCTGAGGATCGTCGGAGTGGCGCTTCGATTGACTCCCCCACCACGAATCATCAAGACTCACAAGCAACGTCGACTTTGGGGTTTGTCGACGACGTGTGCCTGCGTCCGCGCAGTGCGCCTCCCCCGGAGCGTATTCATCGCGTTCGCACCACACGCGGAACGCACTCCAGCGACCGCTTCTCGCGCGGTAACTGCGCGCCGCTTGTCGCTCCCCCGCACGGGTCGGTGTTCGGTCTGCCGATGACCGACGCGGGCAATCGAGGATGGCCGTACTCCTACCACGAGGCCAACGACGCCGAGAACCGTTCGCACCTCAACGCTTTCGCGACCTCGCACATCCCGAGTCCGTGGATGGGTGATCGCGGTGTGCTTCAGTTCTTTCCCAGTGTGCTTGCCCATCCGGCGCTGGATCGCAGCGACCGCGCACTCGAGTTCTCGCACCACGACGAATCCGATCGCCCGGACCGCTACGCCGTGCCACTCGACGGCGGCTCCGCGGCCGGCGGTGTCGACGCCGAACTCACCGCGGGCACGTGGTCGGTGTGGCTGCGGGTTGGCTTTCCCTCCGATGTCGGGTCACTGATCTTCGATCAGCTCGACGGGCGCGGATCGCTGGTGTTGTCCGACGCCTCACGGGGTCTGATCACCGGATTCGTCGACGGCCCAGGCGGTTTGGTCGATGTGCCACGCATGTACTTCGCTGCCCGCGTCGATGTTCCCGTCACGGCAACAAGCCATGCACCCGGTCGTCACGAACGCAGTGCGGTGCTCGGCTCGGTCACCCTCGACGTGGCGCAGCGTCGAAGCGCTGTGCTCGCCGTCGGGACGTCATTCATCGGTGTCGATCAGGCAGCCCGCAACCTCGACTATGACATCTGGCTTGCCGGAGGCGGTTTCGATGCGATCTGGTCACGGAGCCGCGCCGCCTGGGACGCTGTCCTCGGTCGCCTCGATATTCGTGGCGCAAGCGATGACCAACTCGTCACCGCATACTCCAGTCTTCATCGAGTTCACCTCTACCCCACCATCGCCCATGAGAACGTCGGAACTCCGGACAACCCACGGTGGGCGTACGCAGACCCCTTCGTTCCGCCTGTCGACGACGGACCGACACTGACAGCGCGTCCCGTCGTCGACGGCAAGCTCACCGTGACCGACGGCTTCTGGGACTCCTATCGTGCGAGCTGGCCACTACGTACCCTCGTGTGGCCAACGGAGACAGGAGAATTGGTCGACGGCTTCGTCGAACACTTTCGACGAAGTGGTTGGACGAGCAGATGGTCGGCTCCCGGGCCTGCCGACATCATGACCGGCACGAGCAGCGACGCCGTATTCGCCGACGCCGCGCTCGCCGACCTACCGGGACTCGACCTCGAGAATGCCTACGACGCCTGCCTCCGCAATGCGACCACCCCGTCGTCGAATCCCCGTGTTGGCCGAAAGGGAATGTCACGCTCGCTGTTCCGGGGGTTCACCGACACCGACACAGCCGAGGGAATGAGCTGGACCGTCGACGCGGCGATCAACGACGCAGCGATCGCCACCTTCTCACGTCTACTCGCACAACGATTCCCCGCGCACCCTCGGAGTGAGGAGTTCCGCACCAACGCGCTGTGGTTCGACGCGCGAGCGGCGTCGTACGCCACCGTCTTCGACGCCGAGACCGGCTTCTTCCGCGGGCGAGAACGCAATGGGGATTTCCGCCCGGTCCGCGACTTCGACCCACGCAGGTGGGGCGTCGACTACACCGAAACCAACGCCTGGGGAACCGCATTCACCGCACCGCACGACGGGGCGGGACTTGCGACGCTACACGGAGGACGAGCGGCGCTCGAGAAGAAGCTCGACGAGTTCTGCGCGACTCCCGAAAGCGGCAGCGCCGACATGCGCGGGTCGTATCCCGTTGTGATCCACGAGATGCGAGAGGCCCGCGACACCCGCATGGGCATGCTCGCACTCTCCAACCAACCCGCACACCACATTCCGTTCATGTACGCCCACGCGTCCACGCCGGGCAGCTTCGCCCACGCGAAGACGCAGGCGCTCATTCGCGATGCCACGCAGCGACTGTTTCTTGGATCGGAGATCGGGCAGGGGTACCCCGGAGACGAGGACAACGGCGAGATGTCGGCGTGGTATCTCTAAGCGGTGACGGGACTCTATCCGCTGTCGATCGGCTCGGGCGAGTACGTGATCACCGCTCCGACGTTCCCGTGGATCAGGTGGACGTTGGACAACGGCGCCACACTCACCGTCGACGCTCCTGCGGCGTCGTCGACGAATCGCTACATCGAGTCCGTGACCATCGACGGGCAGCCGTGGAATCACATCACCGTGTCGCGGGAACGACTGATGCGGGGCGCACACATCACGATCGCACTCGGCCCGGCGCCCACTACGTGGGCCGCGGGTACGGTGCCGGCATCGACAACTCCACAGGGCACGGTTCCCCAACCACCTCGCGACCTGACGAGTCCGCGGGCCGCTCCGACGTGTGCACGCGGCCCAGCAGGCGCAAGGGCCGTCTTCGACGACGATTCGTCAACCACACCACTACTCCTGCAGGCTGGCCACGCGGTGGGCTGGGAGTTCGACGCCCCGACCCTTGTCGACCACTACACGGTCACCCCGCACTCGGCGGGCGAGCTGAGTTGGCTGATCGAGGTTCTCGACGACGCCGGCGCGTGGATCGCCGTCGACGAACGGAGAGCGCCGTTCCGCTGGGACCGGCAGACCCGCATCTTCGCGCTGCCGTCGCCGACCGCAACGTCGGAGATCCGACTGCGGACACTCGACGACGTCGAGCTGGCCCAGTTGGAGTTCTTGCGGTTGACCAGCGGCGGTGCGACTCCTGAGGTCTTGATCAGTTAGCCGTGGACAGCTTCTTCAACGTTGCGCGGGCCTGTTTACGCACTTCGCTGTCAGGGTCGTCAACATACTGCTCGATGATCGGCCGCAGTCCCGACGGAAGCGGCCTGTACTGGCGGATGTACTTGATCCCCAGGGCACGCACGCTGGGATCGTCGATCTGGTCAACGACGATCTGCAAACCTTCGGGCAGCCCCTGCTTGACGAGCCACTCGAGGATCGCGACCCGACCCGACCCCAGAGACCGATCAGCACCGAGCCTCGCCATCTGCTCGTAGTCACTCGGCACAGCAAGGTAACGAAGCGCGTTCCCGATCGCGTACGAATTCACCTCTGGCAGTGGAGGATTCAAGTAGTACTGCTCCATCAGCAATGGAACAGCTTCCGTACCCATCGCATCGATCGTCGTGAGTGCGCGATATAACCCAGATCGAAAATTCGCAAGATCACGATGATCGGTCAATCCTGAGTACTCTTCGACATTCCGCACCCAATCAATCAACATGGGAATCAGCGCCGGATACCGTTCGCTCGTTCTAGTAAGGTCATTCATAGTCCGAAAAGGCAAACGACTACGCTTCCCCGCTTTTTTGATGTCCGAGGACAGCGCGGCGTGGGCCGCTATCCACTCAGGTGGTGGCGACATGTCATCAAGTTCCTCGTTGCTCGACGACCGGTCCTTGGTTCCCGATAGCCAAATCTTGCATCTTGATCTGACCCGACCGCGCGAGAACAGCAAGCTACTCCGATTCATCCGGCAACTCTTCGATTTCGGAAATCTCGAACTGCGTTGAATCCTCCGACGCTCCGTGATCTACATCGCGCGGCACGGCCTTGCCCATCGCATTCTCCACAAGGTCACACAATCGGCGCCGACGCTCTGTGAAGTAGGAAGTGAAGTCGTCGGCGCGCAACGATCCAGCTGGAACCAGGTGGGCCTCCACCAGTGCATTCAGCTTCGACGGGTCGATCTGCGCCTTCTTCTCAATCTGCGCGAGATAGACCGAGGGTGCGGCGCCACCAATTGTGCGATTGGTTACGGCGGAGATCGCAGTCTTGTTCACGATGCTCTCGCGACGTTCGTCGTCGATCTTGTGATTTTCACACCACTTCTTCGGGAAGATGTGGTGAATGTCGACCGCCAAGTTTGCGTACTGCACCTTGTCGAGAGCTTTGTCTTCCATCCAGTCTCGCGCCGAGTTGCCCAGCAGGAGGGCGTAGATACCTTTGTAAGCGGCCGCATTTCGAGTCCGAAGGGAGTGGAGGCGCGACTCCACGAACGTGGCGTCATTGACGGTATTGGGCACCGGAGCAGTCGAGTCGCCCCGCGCCCAATCCGGTACTTGTTCGAGGTCGCGCACGAACCGCGTTTCGCTGGCGCCACCGTAGAGCTCTCCGAGAATCCCACACCAAAACCAGCGAACCAACTTCTCACGGGGACCGAGGAGGTCGGCGTCGTGGCCCATCGCCACTCGAATAGCAGCGAGCGGTACCAGTTGCTTGGGATATGGCAAGAATCTGGTGTCGAAGACGTGCCGGTCCGCCATGAAGTCCGACGCCCAGATGAATGCTTCGCGGAGCGGACCGACCCATTCCAGGTAGTCGTCGAGCGAGAGTTTCAGGACGTCTTCGCGCTTCGCGGACACTGCGGGCGGCCTCGGACCGGTGTAAGCGAGATTGCGTTTGCGGGTTGTGAGCAGGGTAACGGCCTGCAGAAAGTCGGTGTTCTCCAAGCCGGCGAGCACGGGATACCCGGCGAACTTCGCCTGCGTCTCCTTCCAGTCGTCGTTCAGGCGGAAATCTGTGCCGTGAGTTCGGTAGTAGTCGGGGTCGCCCGCAAAGGTGGCGGTCAACAACTCGAACACATTGAGCGGGAGCCCGCCGACGTTGACCCGCTCGAAGACCGTCGCCACTGCCCCTTTACTGGTGTCCTTGTCGAGCTCGATCGCCGGGATGTTGTACGCGCCGGCTGGTTTGATGATGTTGTTGTTGAACGCCTTCGCAAGCTCGAGATCCTTCAGCTCGAACAGCCACGACATAGCGTCCCCGAAAACCAAACTCACCGGAAACAACCCGGCCGCCTGCTGTTTTTCAGGTGTCGACGCGTCGCGGACGATGTCTTTGCCAAAATTCGTCCGCTCGATTCCGTCACCGGGCAGCGACAACACCGCCTCGTCGATACGATCCTCACCCAGGACGGCGACGTGCATGTCGATGAAGTAGCGGCGATCCATGCGTTTGCCCCGGCTGTCCATGGTGTGCACCACGCCATCGCCGGTCAGCGCTTGCGTCAGTGAGGTCA
Source organism: Gordonia sp. 852002-51296_SCH5728562-b (assembly GCF_001665475.1). Classification (NCBI taxonomy): domain Bacteria; kingdom Bacillati; phylum Actinomycetota; class Actinomycetes; order Mycobacteriales; family Gordoniaceae; genus Gordonia; species Gordonia sp. 852002-51296_SCH5728562-b. Next base: position 25,818 of record NZ_LZMI01000116.1, read on the forward strand.
ACCGCTGCTGTCCGTCCAACAACAACGACTCTGCGTGCGTACCGATCGGCACGTCGGTTCCCTCGATCGGGCGGGGCTTGAAGCGAATCTGGTCGTTGCCGGTATTGAGAAGCATCACCACACCCAACGGGTGACCACGAAGCACGGTCACCAGCAGCTGCCGAATTCGTTCGTCCTCCCACTTGTAACCCCGTTGAAAATCGGGCAGCTGAATCTTCCCCGACTCCGCCCACTTCAGAAACTCACTGAGCTCATACAGCGGCGTCTGGAATCCCATCAGAATGCCTCCCACTCGTTGTGAAGTCGGATCACGTTGTGCCGAGCTCACGGTCTACGCCAGACCAAGGACACGTCACCAGATCGTCCAACTACTACTCGATGACTGATCTCCGCCGCGATGGTATTGGGCAGAACTGACACAGAGGCTCGAACGTGGAGGGTGTGCACGTCCGTGGCTTGAAGCGCTCAAGCGTTCAACGACCCAGCTGGTGCGCGAGGGGGGACTTGAACCCCCACGTCCGTAGACACTGGAACCTAAATCCAGCGCGTCTGCCAATTCCGCCACTCGCGCGTGCGCGGTCAACAGTACCGGTCGCGCGGCGATACACCCAGGCCAGGTACCGTCAAGGGTATGTCTACTACGCGTCGTGGTGCTCGCAGGCACCGCCCGGCACTGTTGGTGCTGGTGGCGCTCGCCGCTGTCGTGTGCCTCGGCATGGCGTGGTGGCAGTGGGATCGTTTCGAGTCGTCGGGCGGCACCGGTCAGAACCTGGGTTACGCGCTCCAATGGCCGGCGTTCGCCGTCGCGTTCGTTTGGGCATACCGCCGGTTCGTCGTGCTCGAAGCGGATCCGGAGGAGGTCGAGAAGCTCAAGCCGAAGGGCGTGACGGAGATCCCCGACGGCATACTTCCCGAGCGGGCAACCACCCCGAGCGCGTCGTCGTTCGCCGCGAATCCCGCGCGCGACGATTCCACACTCACCGACTACAACCGGTACCTCGCCGAGCTCGCCGCCACAGACCGAGAGCGCACCGAGGCGCACCCGGTCACCACGCCCGCGACGACCCGCGAGTCCACACAGACGGAGGAACACCACAGGTGAGCAGCGAGACCCCACAGAGCACCGAAACCGCCCGGTCCACACAGACCGCCACGCCCGTCGCGAAGGTGAAGAGCGCACTGACTCGCTATCGCGTGCTCGCGTGGATCACCGGTATCTGGCTGCTGCTGTTGGTCGCCGAGCTGATCCTGCGTTATGGCTTCGGCAATCACGTGTTGGACTTCGTCCCGCCGGTACACGGCTGGATCTACTTCATCTACCTCGTCTGCGCGATCGACCTCGGCATCAAGGTGCGCTGGTCGGTCGGCAAGATCATCGTGACCGCCATCGCGGGCACCATCCCCTTTCTCTCCTTCTATGTCGAGCACATCCGGTCGAAGGAAGTAAAGGCGCAGTTCAACCTGACCTAAGGCACGCGCAGCTCTGCGTTCACGCGAGCGCGGCTGACTGGCGGGGTGCGCATCGTCCAGTTGGCCAACTTCTACGGTGAGCGCTCCGGAGGACTGCGCACGGCCGTCGACCGCTGGGGTGCCGGCTACGTCGCCGCCGGACATGACGTGACGCTCGTCGTACCGGGAAGCGAATCCCGGGAAGACCTGATGCCGTCGGGAGTAGTGAAAATCTCGGTGCGCGCGCCGGGCATCCCGTTCTCCGGCGGCTACCGCCTGGCATCTGCTCGACGCGTCGCCGACGTCCTTGCTTCGATTCGCCCCGACGCGCTCGAGGTGTCGGACCGGCTGACGCTGCGCGGCTTCGGTGACTGGGCTCGACGCCGCGACATCCCGTCGGCGATGGTGTCGCACGAGCGGCTCGACAGGCTGCTCGCCATGGCGATGCCGGCCCGGACCGCACGGGCATTGGCCGATCGGGCAAACGCCGCGACCGCCAACTCGTATGACTCCGTGGTGTGCACCACCGGGTTCGCCGCCGCTGAGTTCGAACGTATCGGAGCCAGCAACGTGGTCCGCGCACCGCTCGGCGTCGACCTGGAGCAGTTCGCGCCACACCACCTCGACCCCACACTGAGTGCCCGCTGGACCGACGGATCGACGACGCTGCTGGGCCACTGCGGCCGACTGTCGATGGAGAAGCGTGCGGACCGCTCCATCGCGGCCGCTGCCAAACTCCATCGCGCGGGGCTACCCGTGCATCTGGTCATCGCGGGAGACGGGCCCATGCGCGGCGCCCTGCAGCACGCCGCCAGGGGCCTACCCGTCACTTTCCTCGGCCACCTGCGTGACCGGCGCGAGGTCGCCGCGCTGTTGGCCAGCACCGACGTCTCGTTTGCTCCCGGCCCGCATGAGACATTCTGTCTGTCGGCGTTGGAATCGCTCGCGTCGGGGACGCCGGTCGTCGGATCGCGGTCGTCCGCCGTCGCGGGGATGGTCGACGAGTCGTGCGGCGCACTCGCCGACAATTCGGGGACAGGGTTCGCACACGCCGTCGAGCGTGTTCTGTCGATACCGCGTTCCGAACGTGAAGGGGCCGCTCGCGCGCGAGCTGCGCAGTTCACGTGGCCCGATTCGGTCTCACGGATGCTCGCGGTCCACAGCGGCAGCGCAGGCTGACGGTAGCCCCTTGCCGCGACGCCCGGTCCGTTGCGCGCCGTCGACCCTCAGGCCAGGGCGCGCAGCGCAGGAACCAACTGCGCCAAGGCTTTTCCGCGATGACTCAGTGCGTCCTTCTCCGCCGGAGCCAGCTCGGCGGCAGAGCGTCCGGCAGCTACCGCGTCGTCGGGAATGAAGAGCGGATCGTAGCCGAAGCCGTTGGAGCCCTGCGGTTCTCGCGCGAACACGCCGCGCCACTCGCCGCGCACGACGGTCTCGTCGCCCGACGGCGACACCAAGGCACACGCCGACACGAATGCCGCGCCGCGTCTGTCATCGGGTGTGTCCGAGAGTTGCGCCAGCACCAGCGCGTTGTTGGCCGCGTCGTCGCCGTGTACGCCACTCCATCGAGCCGAAAGCACGCCGGGCATCCCGTTGAGTGCGTCGATCTCGATTCCCGAATCATCTGCGAGACAAGGCAACCCGGTTGCCCGCGCGCCCGCTCTGGCCTTGATCAACGCGTTGTCCTCGAACGTCGCGCCCGTCTCGGGTTCTTCGGGGTACTCGGGCACGGCGTCGAGCCCGATCACCTCGAGGCCCGTGAGGCCTGCGGCGTCGACGACCCGCTGAAGCTCGGCTAGCTTCTTACGGTTGCGACTCGCGAGGAGTACCTGCGACATCGAGTCAGGCCGGCTCTGGCAGGGTGCCGGGATACGGGAGCGCGAGCGCCTCGCGCTGTGCCACGAACAGCTTGTCCGTCCCGATCTCAGCCATGTCGAGCAGCTTGTCGAGGGTGGCACGCGGGAAGGTCGCGCCCTCGCCCGTGCCCTGCACCTCGACGAGGGTTCCGGCATCGGTGGCGACGACGTTCATGTCGACCTCGGCGCGCGAATCCTCCTCATACGGGAGATCCAATCGCACTCGTCCATCGACGACGCCGACGCTGACGGCGGCGATCATGCACGAGAGCGGCTGCGGATCCGACAGTCGCCCAGCAGCTTTGAGCCACGTCACCGCGTCGGCGAGTGCGACGTAGGCGCCGGTGATCGACGCGGTGCGCGTGCCGCCGTCGGCCTGCAGGACGTCGCAGTCGAGGGCGACGGTGTTCTCGCCGAGCGCGCTCAGGTCGATGCACGCGCGCAGCGAACGTCCGATCAGTCGACTGATCTCGTGGGTACGTCCCCCGATCTTGCCCTTGACCGACTCGCGGCGTGAACGCTCGTGGGTCGCGGCGGGAAGCATCGAGTACTCGGCGGTCAGCCAACCGAGCCCGGACCCGCGGCGCCAGGGCGGAACACCCTCGGTGACACTCGCGGTGCACATCACCCGTGTCTGACCGAACTCGATCAGCACCGACCCAGCGGGATTCGACGTGAATCCGCGGGTGATGGTGATGGGACGGAGTTCGTCGTCGGCCCTGCCGTCAGCTCGTGTGGTCACGAACTCAACTGTAGGAGATCACCCGGGTAGGTCGAACACCTGGCCCTGACGCACGAGGCCGACCGGCCCCGAGAAGGTGCTGCGCGCCTCGGCGAGGATCGCCTCGGCATCCGACCACGGTGCGACATGGGTGATCGCGAGCGATTTCGCGTCGGCCTTGGTCGCCATCTCCCCCGCCTCGATGCCCGACATGTGCAGGTGCGGAGGGCGCTCCGACGGTGCGTGCGTCCACGACGCCTCACACAAGAAGATGTCGGCATCCGCGGCGAGATCGATCACCGCGTCGCACGGACCCGAGTCGCCGCTGTAGGCGATGACCTGCCCCTCCGGACCGGTGAATCGCAGTCCGAACGTGGCGGGCGGATGGTCGACGCGGAAGGGTTCGATCATGATGCCGCCCAACGTGATCTCGATGTTGTCCGACCACTCGTGGACGTCGAACGTATCGCTGATGTCGTCGATCTGACCGCCGAACTCGCTCGACGCCGCCCCGATCCGCAGCGCGGTACCCGTCGGCCCGTACAGCGACGCCAGTCCGGTCGCAGGCGTCGGCGCGTAGCGACGCCACACCAGCATTGCGGGCAGGTCGACGCAGTGATCGGCATGCAGATGGCTCAGCACGACGTCGACGTCATTCGGGTCGACGATCCGCTGCAGTTCCCCCATCACCCCGGGGCCGCAATCGACGAGCACGGGTCGATGGCCGGGAACGGTCAGCAGGTAGCCCGAGCAGGCCGCACCGGGGCCACCGACACTGCCCGAACAGCCCAGGACAGTCAGACGCATACGACCTACATTGCCACGCGCACATGGCGGGCAGACCACTTATCGGTCACAAGACACGCCGACTCGGACGTGTGACCGATCCGACGTCGGCGACACTCCGCACGTCAGACCGGATCCACCGGTCGGACAACAGGTCCGAGGAAGCGACTCGACAGCTTTGCGAACATCTCGGGGTCGCCGGTCGCCTGGAAGTGGCGCACCGCCTCGCGGCCGGTGTGCGGGTGGAGCAGATCGGATTCGGTGAGCACACGGAACAGATCCTTGGCGGTCTCCTCGGCGCTGGACACGAGCGTCACCTCGTCGCCCATCGCCAACTGGATCACGCCCGACAGCAACGGATAGTGGGTGCATCCGAGCACAACCGTGTCGACGTCGGCCTCCTGCAGCGGCTCGAGATATCCCTGCGCGAGACCAAGGATCTGCCTACCGCTGGTGATGCCGCGTTCGACGAAATCGACGAATCGCGGACATGCGACCGCGGTGATCTGGGCGTCGCGGGCGGCGGCGAACGAGTCCTGATACGCGCGCGAGGAGATCGTCGCCTCCGTGCCGATCACGCCGATGCGCCCGGTCTTCGTCGCGACGACGGCTCGACGGACCGCTGGCAGCACCACCTCGATCACCGGGATCGGCGCGTAGCGCTCGCGGGCATCGCGCAGGCAGGCCGCGGACGCGGTGTTGCAGGCGATCACGATTGCCTTGACCCCGCGCTCGGCGAGGTCGTCTCCGATCGCGAGGGCGTGTCGTCGGATCTCCGGAATGGTCAGCGGACCGTAGGGTCCGTTCGCGGTGTCGCCGATGTAGACGATGTCCTCGTCGGGCAGTTGGTCGATGATCGCGCGGGCAACGGTCAGCCCACCGACGCCGGAATCGAAGATGCCGATAGGCGCGTCGGTGCGTGTGTTGGTGACTATGACCGCACCCCCGGTGTTGTCGGACCATACGGAGATACAGGACCCGATGAGGCCGTCGGGCGTCGGCGACGATCCCGGTCGGCGAGGAACCACGCGGCGAGTACACCGCCGATGGCGCCGAACAGATGTCCCTGCCACGAGACCCCGAAGGTGCCGGGGAACACGCCCCACAGCACCGATCCGTATACGAGAAAGAGGATGACTCCGATCGCGATCTGCGTGAGGTCGCGGTTGAAGAGTCCGCGTACGAGCAGGTATGTCAGCCAACCGAAGATGATGCCCGACGCCCCGACCGTGACGCTGTACGACGGCGCGAACAACCAGACACCGATGCCCGACACGATCCAGACGATTGCGGTGACGATGAGGAAGCGTTTGCTCAGCAGCAGAATGAATCCCAGCACGACGAGCGGGATCAGATTGGCGAACAGGTGCTGCCAATCGGCGTGCAGGAACGGCGCCCACAGGATGCCGTCGAGTCCGTCGATCTGGCGTGGTTCGATGCCGGCGCGATCAAGGTCGTAGTGAGTTGCGGCGTCGATCGCCTCGACGATCACGAGCACCGCGACGATGAACGCCATCACGATCGCCGACCGCGCCCACAGCGGCCGCGCGCCGCGCGTGGGGGTGGTGCTCGGTGTCATCTCGTTCCTTCGTCGGGTGGTCTCGACAAGCTCGACCAGCGGGTTCAGCTCGACCAGCGGTGGTCTCGACAGGCTCGACCAGCGAGGGTAGCTCGACCAGTGGTGGTCTCGATAAGCTCGACCAGCGGGTTGGGCTCGACCAGCGGGTTGGGCTCGACCAGCAGTGGTCTCGACAAGCTCGACCAGCGGAGGCGGCTAAGCCCAGAGCTGTCCCTCGAGTGCCTGCTCGGCATCCTCAAGGCTACCGTCGTAGGCCCCGGTGGACAGATACTTCCACCCCGCGTCGGGCACGACCAATCCGATGTCGGCGCGTCGACCCTCCTTGAGCGCCTTGCGGCCGATGCCGCGGGCGGCCTGCAGGATCGCGCCCGTCGACACTCCGGCGAAAATGCCCTCGAGGTCGATGAGTTCGCGGACCCGCGCGACGGCGTCGACGCCCTGAACGGAGTATCGGCGGGTCAGCACCGATTCGTCATACAGCTCGGGCACAAAACCCTCGTCGATGTTGCGCAGGCCGTACACCTCGTCGCCGTATCGCGGTTCGGCCGCGACGATCTCGATGTCGGGGTCGCGTTCGCGCAGATACCGTCCGACGCCCATCAACGTTCCGGTGGTGCCGAGACCCGCGACGAAGTGGGTGATCTCGGGAAGATCGGCGAACAGTTCCGGGCCGGTGCCCTCGTAGTGCGCGCGCCAGTTGGCCTCATTGCCGTACTGGTAGAGCATCACCCAATCGGGGTGCTCCGCTGCGAGTTCCTTGGCTATACGGACGGCGGTATTCGAGCCGCCCGCGGCTGGTGACGAAATCACCTCGGCGCCGTACATGCGCAGCAGTGATCGACGTTCGTCCGAGGTGTTCTCGGGCATCACGCAAATCAAGTGGTAGCCCTTGAGCTTCGCGGCCATGGCAAGCGAGATACCGGTGTTGCCGCTCGTGGGTTCGAGGATCGTCGACCCCGGCTGCAGCAGGCCGTCGGCTTCGGCTTGCTCGATCATGCGCAGCGCCGGCCGGTCTTTGGTCGAGCCGGTGGGGTTGCGATCTTCGAGCTTGGCCCAGAGCCGCACGTGCGGACCGTCGTCGGTGTCGTCCCACCTCGGTGAGAGGCGTTGCAGTCCGATCAGGGGCGTGTTCCCGACGGATGAGATCAGCGACGTGTAGCGCGCCACGAAATCCCTATCGTCCGAGCGCTGGCAGTGCGCCGCCGGCGACCGCGGGCAGGATGGTGACCTCGTCGCCGTCGTCGATCGTGGTCGCGAGACCGCCGGAGAAGCGCACGTCCTCGTCGTTGACGTAGATGTTGACGAAGCGGTGCAGCTTGCCCGCGGCCGCACCATCCGTGGCAACTAGGCGTTCCTTGAGGCCGGGGTTGGCAGTCTCGAGATTGTCGATGAGCTCCGACAGCGTCGAGCCGGAACCCTCGACCCGCTTCTCGCCGCCGGTGTGCGTACGCAGGATGGTCGGGATGGACACGGTGACCGTCATGGTTGATTCAGCTCCTGATCTCGATGGGTTCTTCGGTGACATCACCGTCGATGATGCGGTAACTCCGGATCTCGGTGTCGTCGGCGTCGCGCGTGGACACGAGGACGTAATGCGCCTGGGGTTCGCTGGCATAGGAGACGTCGGTGCGGCTCGGGTATGCCTCTGTGGCGGTGTGGGAGTGATAGATGACGATCGGCTCCTCGTCGTTGCGATCCATCTCCCGCCAGACCTTCAGTTGCTCCGTCGAATCGAAGCGGTAGAACGTCGGCGACCGCTCGGCGTTGACCATCGGGATGAACCGGACGGGACGGTCGGAGCCCTCCGCGCCTGCGATCACCCCGCACGCCTCGTCCGGATGATCGGCGCGCGCATGCGCGACCATCTCGTCGACCAACTCCTGGCTGATCTGCAGCACTCGCTCTCCTCGAAGTGAACGGATAAACGTCCTGACGAACAACGTGCCCCTCGACGCCGCTATTCCGAGACCCCGGTGACGACTCCGGCAGCTACGCGATGCCGGTGGTCGTGATCGCCGACGGCGCGAGGTCGGCGTAGGAGGGCACGCCCGCCACCGAATCGGCGGCCAGCACCGCGTTGACGATCGCGCGTTGGGTGACCGTCACGGCGACGCGGCAGATCTCGGCGAGGACAGCGACGTCGGGGTTCATCCCCGACGGCACGAACGCCGCGGGCTCGGTCGGCTGTGCTCCGGTCGCAACCGCGAAGATGGTGTCGCCGTCGAGCGGCGAGTGCACGGGGTGGATGGCGCGGGCGAGCCCGTCGTGCGCCGACATCGCGATTCGACGTACCGACGCGGCGTCGAGTTCGGCGTCGGTCGCCACCACGCCGATCGTCGTGTTGAGCACGGTCTGTTTGGCAGCGACCTCGGCCAATCGCGCGGCATCCGAGCTGTCCGGGCGGGCGAGTCCGTAATACGCGAGGTCGTGTTCTGTTGCACCCCAAGGCAATCCGGTAGTCGGATCGATCACCGAGCCCACCGGGTTGGCGACGATCAACGCGCCGACGGTGATGCCCGACGCCGCGCCGGTCTCGATGCGCGACGACGCCGTACCCACTCCACCTTTCAGTCCGCCCGCCCGAGCTCCGGCCCCGCCGCCGACACTGCCCTGAGCGACCTCGGCGCCCGCAGCCTGCAGCGCCGCGTGTCCGAAGCCCGCGTCCGGACGGTTGGTCCACCCGCCCATCGGGAGGTCGAAGATGACGGCCGCCGGAACAATCGGGACCACGCCGCCCTGGGCGTTCATCGGTAAGCCACGACCCGACTCCTCGAGCCCGGCCATCACCCCGTCCGCGGCGGCGAGTCCGTAGGCGCTGCCGCCCGTAAGGACTATCGCGTGCACCGTGGTCACGGTGTTCGACGGATCGAGCAGGTCTGTCTCGCGAGTCCCCGGTCCGCCACCACGCACGTCGACAGCCGCGGTCGGGGCATGCGTCGCTCCCTCCGGCGTGCTGACGACCACGACGGTCGTACCTGTCGCCCACCCCGTGCCGGGCGGATCGTCGGGTCCGCCGAGGCCGAGTGTGGCGTCGGCATCGACGAGGTGGTGATGACCGACGGCGATGCCTGCCACATCGGTGATCCGATCACCGGCGGGAGCCCAGCCGGTCATCACATCATCGCCTCGACGAGCAGCTCCTGGATGACTGTCAGCCAGTGATAGACGTCGAGGTGAGCAGCATGCGGATGGTCGGGCGGGAGCCGGTCGGGGGTGTCCTCGGAGATCCCGAGCGTCGCGCCCAGCGCGAGGCGGACGTCGTTGAGCGCGGTCAGCCAGCACATCGCCTCCTCCTCGGTCAGCGAGACATCGCCGCCGCCGTCGGGGAGAGTCGCGAGCATCGTCGTCGACGCCGCGAGCTTGGCGTCGATGATCTTGGGTTCGTTGACGCTGCGCAGTGCCGCGTTGAGCCGCCCGTTCACGGCGTCCGCGGTGAGTTCGGTGTCCTGGTCGGGACGATGAAAGTCGGGCAGCAGACGGCCGAGGGTCGCATCCGTCGGGGCACTCGAGTGTCCGGTCCGGATGCCGGTCAGCTCGGCGAGGTCGTCGCGCGGCGCGCTCGCCTCACGTTCGGTGAGCAGCTCCGACATCGACGCCACCATCGACGCGAGGAGCTCGGACTCGTGAGACTCCAACGACGTCGTGTACCGCACCGAGCGTCCTCGGCCCTTGCGTTTGAAAACGCGCACTCGTATGTCCCGCCCGCTGCTAGCTGTCGCGCTGCATCGTCGCCCACAGACCCGCGGCGTGCAGTTTCGTCACGTCGGATTCCATCTTGTCGCGGTCGCCCGACGACACCACGGCTTTGCCCTCGGTGTGCACCTGCATCATGAGCTGGTTCGCCTTGGATTCGGAGTATCCGAAGACCTTCTGGAAGACGAAGGTCACGTAGCGCATCAGATTGACCGGATCGTCCCAGACGATGGTCACCCAGGGACGGTCGAACGCCGACGCGGCATCGGCAACGGCCGGGTCGGCCACGGCCGTGCCACCGCTACCGCCGCCACTTCCGGGGGTAGCCTCATGCGCACGAATATCGTCAGGCGCCATACAAACTAGGGTAAGGGATCGTGACCATCCGCAACACCGCCCTGCTCACCGACCAGTACGAGCTCACCATGGTCTCCGCCGCGCTGCGGCACCCGATCGCACACCGGCAGTGTGTGTTCGAGGTGTTCGCGCGCCGTCTCCCCGACGGCCGCCGGTATGGGGTCGTCGCGGGCACCGCTCGTATCCTCGACGCGCTGACGCAGTTCCGCTTCGGCGACGACGAGATCGCCGTCGTCGAACGCTTCCTCGACGACGAGACCGTCGAGTGGCTGCGGAACTACGAGTTCACCGGCGACATCGACGGATATCGCGAGGGCGAGCTGTACTTCCCGAACTCGCCGATCCTGACGGTGCGCGGAACCTTCGCCGAGGCGGTGGTGCTCGAGACGCTGATCTTGTCGATCCTCAACCACGACAGCGCCATTGCCTCCGCAGCCGCGCGCATGGTCAGCGCAGCGAGCAGGCGCCCGATCATCGAGATGGGATCGCGTCGCACGCACGAATGGGCAGCTGTGGCGAGCGCACGGGCCGCCTACCTCGCGGGTGTCGCGGCAACGTCGAACCTCGAGGCGGCACGTACCTACGGCGTGCCGAGCGCGGGAACCGCGGCGCATTCGTTCACCCTCGCGTTCACCGATCCCGAGGGCCCCAACGAGAAGGCGGCGTTCGCCGCGCAGATCGAGACACTCGGTGTCGGCACCACGCTTCTCGTCGACACCTTCGACATCACCCAGGGCGTGCGCAACGCCGTCGAGGTGGCAGGTCCCGAGCTCGGTGCAGTCCGTATCGATTCCGGCGATCTCGGCGTGTTGGCACGGCAGGTCCGCGAGCAACTCGACGAGCTGGGCGCCCCGAACACCAAGATCGTCGTCTCCGGCGATCTCGACGAATATGCGATCGCGTCACTGCGCGCCGAGCCGGTCGACACCTACGGCGTCGGCACGTCGTTGGTCACCGGCAGCGGCGCCCCGACGGCCGGCATGGTCTACAAGCTGGTCGAGGTCGACGGCATCCCCGTCGCCAAACGCGCCAGCCACAAGGAGTCGAAGGGCGGCGCGAAGAACGCCGTGCGGGTCGCGCGGCCGACCGGGACCATCGTCGAGGAGATCCTCTACCGCGCCGGAACACCGACACCCGACGTTCCGGGACACGTCGTCCGACCGTTGCAGATCCCGCTGGTTCGCGGTGGGCGGCGCGTCGACGACCTTCCGACGCTCGACGACGCGCGCGCGTTCCTCGCCGAAGGTCTGGTCAGCCTGCCGTGGGAGGGACTCGGACTCTCGCACGGAGATCCCGCCGTACCGACGCGTTTCCAACTCGGCTGACAGCACAGGGAACCGATCCCCACCCGCCGACGTCCAAGCATCGAACCGGTATACCGAGCAACCCGACTACTCACGCATCTGAGTACACGAGCACACACAACCGATCACACAGCAGCCACGCCACGACCCGAGGAGATCGGAATGTCCAGCCCACACTTCGATGACGACGTCAGCCCAGCCCAAGCGCTCATCGTCGTCGACGTCCAGAACGACTTCTGTGAGGGTGGCGCGCTCGGCGTGAACGGCGGCACCGCGGTCGCGCGGTCGCTGAAGTCATTGACAGACGACTACGGCATCGTCGTGGCGACGCGTGATTACCACATCGATCCGGGCGCGCATTTCTCCGACAATCCCGACTTCGTCGACACCTGGCCGCCACACTGCAGGGTCGGGACGGACGGCGTCGCGTTCTCGCCCGAGTTCGATACCTCCGCGGTCCAGGAGGTGTTCTCCAAGGGTGCGTATAGCGCGGCGTACTCCGGATTCGAGGGCGCCTCGGACGACGGCACCACACTCACGGACTGGCTCCGCGCCCATGACGTGCGCAGCGTCGACGTGGTCGGCATCGCCACCGATCACTGCGTACGCGCCACCGCGATCGACGCCGCGAACGAGGGTTTCGACACCCGCGTCCTGTTGAGCTTCACTGCGGCAGTCTCCGAACCGACCGCCAACGCCGCGCTGACGAGCTTGCGCGACGCAGGCGTCACGCTCGTGGGCGACTTGGTCTACGGCGGACAGGCCGCTTCCTAGTGACCGACCTATCTGTAGCGAATGCCGCCAAGCCGGACGCCTCGGGGCCAACTACCTCGCGGGCGACCGGGCTCCCGCCGGTGACCGCCCTCCTCGACACCGCCGTGACCGCGCTGTCGGGCAAACGCCGCGACGGGCAGGTCCGCATGGCCTCCGCCGTCGCCAACGCCATCGACACCGGTCAGCACCTCGCAGTGCAGGCGGGTACGGGCACGGGAAAGTCGTTGGCCTATCTCGTGCCTGCCATCCGGCACGCCGTCGAATCCGGCGACACGGTGGTGGTCTCCACGGCGACCATCGCACTGCAGCGCCAACTGGTCGAGCGCGACCTGCCCCGCCTCTCCAAAGCCCTGAAGGGTGCGCTCGGCCGCGAGCCGACGTTCGCGATCCTCAAGGGTCGCGGAAACTACTTGTGCCTGAACAAGATTCACGCCGGGACCGTCGAAGAGCCGGATACCGAGCTGTTCGACGCGTTCGAACTCTCACGCACCGGCCGGGAGGTCACGCGCCTGCGCGAGTGGGTGTCCGACACCGACACGGGCGACCGCGACGACCTCTCCCCCGGCGTCACCGACCGATCGTGGCGGCAGGTCAGCGTCACCTCGCGCGAGTGTCTCGGGGCGTCGAACTGCTCGTATGCCGAGGATTGCTTCGCCGAACGGGCACGACGCAAGTCCGGGCAGGTCGACGTCGTGGTGACCAATCACGCGCTGTTGGCGATCGACGCGATGAGTCCGGCCAACGTACTGCCCGACCACCATGTGGTGATCGTCGATGAGGCGCACGACCTCGTCGACCGCATCACTTCGGTGTCGACGTCCGACCTCTCGGCCGCCTCGATCACGGTGGCCGCCCGACGCTGCGGCAAGCTCATCGACGAGGAAACCGTCGACGCGCTGATCGGCGCGGGCGAGCAACTCGGCGACATGCTCGACGACGCCCCCAAGCGCGAGTGGACCGCCATGCCCGCGGATGCCGCGCTGGTTCTGGCGACGCTACGAGATCGGTTGTGGCTGGCGCGTTCGGCCATCGGTCCCGCGCGCGGACCGGGAGGCGCCGACGACGGCCAGGGCGCGGCACGGTCGGCTGCGCTGACCTCCTTGGAAGAACTCCACGACACCGCGGTCCGCGTGCTCGGCGCCTTCGACGAACCCGACCCGGCGAAACGACGCGACGTCGTCTGGGTGGCAGAAGAACGCACCGGCCGATCCGAATCGTCGACGCGCACCGTGCTGCACATCGCACCGCTGTCGGTCGGCGGACTGCTGCGCGCGACGCTGTTCACCGAGTCGACCGTCATCCTGACCTCCGCGACACTGACCATCGGCGGCTCCTTCGACGCTCTCGCCGCCACATGGGGGCTGCCCGCAGCGGGCCGCGGCACCGACACCCCGGCCGCCGACGACATCGCGCTCGGCGGCGACGCCCGCAACGACACACCCGCACGCGACGTCACCGCAACGGGCAGCGCTGCGCCCTCCGACGGTTCGCCGATGCGGTGGACGGGCCTCGACGCCGGCTCACCGTTCGACTACCCACGCTCGGCGATCCTCTACGTCGCACGTCATCTCCCCCGACCTGGACGAGACTCCATCGCCCCCGCAACACTCGACGAGCTCGCCGCGCTCACCGAGGCCGCGGTTGGTCGCACGCTCGGGCTGTTCTCGTCGATGCGCGCCGCCCGCGAGGCCAGCGAGGCGCTCCGCGCGCGCAGCGACCTCCCCATCCTGTGCCAGGGCGACGACACCACCGCGGCGCTCGTCGCACGCTTCGCCGACGACCCGAGGACCTGCCTGTTCGGCACGCTGTCGCTGTGGCAGGGCGTCGACGTCCCCGGCCCGTCGTTGTCGCTGGTGATCATCGACCGCATTCCCTTCCCGCGCCCCGACGATCCCCTACTCGGTGCCCGCCAGCGCGCAGTCACCTCGCGGGGAGGAAACGGATTCCTGTCGGTCGCAGCCAATCACGCTGCATTGCTGCTGGCGCAGGGCGCCGGGCGACTCCTGCGGTCGGTCGACGATCGCGGCGTGGTCGCCGTCCTCGATTCGCGTCTGGCGACGGCCGGATACGGCGGTTATCTCCTCGCATCCATGCCGCCGTTCTGGCGCACGACCGACCCCGACGTGGTCCGCGCGGCACTCGGCAGACTGGCCGCCGTACCGCTACGGTGAGTCTGACGCCCGGATTCGGCATCACGACCCGGCGACGTCACTAGTGTTGAACTCAACGCCACTAGAGTGAACGCAACACTGTGGGATCGATGAGGACTCCCGGCCCTGCGCGTGGCCGCTGACGAGAGGGGGCCGAAGTGATCGGCCGGATGGGCATCGACGACATCCAACCATTGGTCTCCGCAGGGCAATACCCTGCCAAATGCGTTGTCGGAGAATTGATCCCGATCAGCGCGACCGCGTGGCGAGAGGGACACGACGCGCTCGGGGTCACCCTGCACGTCGAAACGCCCTACCGCACCTCGTTCGACGTCCGCATGTCGCCCGCGACGGAACCCGATGCCTTCAACGCGGCCATCGTTCCCGACGCCGTCGGCTACTGGACCTTCCGCATCGAGGCGTGGAGTGATCCGTACGCGACGTGGCGGTCGGCGGTCACCAAGAAGATCGACGCCGGTCAGGGCGCGGAGGATCTCGCCAACGACCTCGAGACCGGTGCGCGGATTCTCGGCGAAGCGGCGCAACAGGTCGACGGTACCGACCGCCAGTTGTTGCTCGACGCCGTCGACTCACTTCGCTCGAGGCGCAGACGCGTCGAGAATCGCGTGGGAATCGCGTTGTCCGACGAGGTCGTCGACCTTCTCGACGCACATCCCGTGCGTGAACTCGTGACCAAGAGTCGTAATCTGCGGATCTGGACCGACCGACGCCGCGCGCTCTACGGATCGTGGTACGAGATGTTCCCGCGATCGACGGGCGGCTGGGACAACGACGGCAACCCCGTGCACGGCACGTTCCTGACCGCAGCTCAAGATCTCTCGCGCATCGCCGACATGGGATTCGATGTGGTCTACCTGCCACCGATCCACCCGATCGGCGAGGTCAATCGCAAGGGGCCCAACAACACGTTGGTCGCGGCACCGAACGACGTCGGGTCGCCGTGGGCGATCGGGTCGGCGCAGGGTGGTCACGACGCGATCCACCCACAGCTCGGCTCGCAGGAGGATTTCGAGTATTTCCTCTCTCGCGCAAGCGAACTCGGCATGGAGGTCGCGCTCGATCTGGCCCTGCAGACCGCCCCCGACCATCCGTGGGCGACCGAGCATCCCGACTGGTTCACCACCCTGCCGGACGGCACGATCGCCTATGCCGAGAATCCGCCGAAGAAGTACCAGGACATCTACCCACTGAACTTCGACAACGATCGCAACGGCATCTACCGCGCGGTACTCGAAGTGGTGCTCGCGTGGAACAAGTTGGGCGTCAAGATCTTTCGCGTCGACAACCCGCACACCAAGCCACCGAACTTCTGGGAGTGGCTGATCACCGAGGTCAAAAAGCGCGACCCCGACGTGCTGTTCCTCGCCGAGGCATTCACCAGACCTGCACTACTCTATGGCCTTGCACGCCTTGGTTTCACACAGTCCTACACCTACTTCACCTGGAAGACCGCGAAGTGGGAACTCGAGGAGTTCGGCCGCGAGATCGCCGCGCACGCCGACGAGTCGCGCCCCAACCTCTTCGTCAATACCCCCGACATCTTGCACGAGAGCCTGCAGCACGGCGGACCGGGCATGTTCGCGCTACGCGCGGCACTGGCCGCCACCTTGTCGCCGACCTGGGGTGTCTACAGCGGCTATGAGCTGTACGAGCACCTGCCCGTGCGCGAGGGCAGCGAGGAGTACCTCAACTCCGAGAAGTACGAACTCCGCCCACGCGACTACAAGGGAGCCGCGAGCCGTGGCGAGTCACTCGAACCATGGATCACCTCACTCAATGCGATCCGCCGACGCCATCCGGCCCTGCAGCAGTTGCGCGACATCACCTTTCACCACCTCGACAACCCGGCACTGATCGCCTACTCCAAGCTCGACCCGGTGTCAGGTGATCGTGTCGTCGTGGTGGTCAACATCAATCCGTTCGGTGCCGAGGAGTCGACGCTGTGGCTCGACATGCCCGCACTCGGATTCGACTGGCAGGAGCGCTTCGTCGGCACAGATGAGGTCTCCGGTGAGGAATTCGGTTGGGGCCAGGCGAATTACGTACGACTCGAACCGTGGCGCGCCGTCGCACACATCGTCGCCCTTCCACCCCTGAGTCCCGACGCCGCCCGCCGACTCTCCTACCGAATCCAGTGAGCACACCGTGACCAGCACGCAGCCCGATCCCTTCGCTTCCGACCACGACCTCCGACGTCTGATGGCGACGACGCATCCCGACCCGCACTCGTTCCTCGGCGCCCACGACGCCCCCGGGGGTAACACGATCCTGCGGACACTGCGTCCCAATGCGATCTCGGTATCGGCGGTGATCGGCGGCGTCGACTATCCGATGCACCATCAGACCGATGACCTGTTCGTCGTCACCGTGCCGATCACCGACCTCATCGACTACCGCTATCGAGTCGTCTACCCCGACGGGCACGGCGGCACAACAGAATTCGTCGTTGCCGACGGTTATCGGTTCCTCCCGAGCATCGGTGAGCTCGATCTGCATCTGTTCTCCGAGGGCAGGCACGAGGAGCTCTGGAAGGTTCTCGGCGCGCACACCGTCGTCTACACCACGCCAGACGGCGACGTGCCCGGCACGACGTTCTCGGTGTGGGCACCCAACGCGCACGGCGTCGTCGTGATCGGTGATTTCGACGGCTGGAGCGGACGGTCGACGCCCATGCGGTCAATGGGGCCATCGGGCGTGTGGGAGTTGTTCATCCCCGACGTCGGCGAGGGCACGCTGTACAAGTTTCGCATCCACGGCGCCGACGGCACCCTCCACGACAAGGCCGACCCGATGGCCAGGCGCACGGAGGTTCCGCCCGCCACCGCGTCGGTGGTCACGCATTCGGACTTCGTCTGGTCCGACGACGACTGGATCGACCGTCGGATCGAGAGCGAGCCGACACGTGAACCGATGAGCGTGTACGAGGTGCATCTGGGTTCATGGCGCAAGGGGCTCGACTATCGCGAACTCGCTGAGCAACTCGGCTCCTACGTGATCGAGAAGGGCTTCACCCACGTCGAGTTCCTGCCCGTCGCGGAACACCCGTTCGGTGGCTCGTGGGGATATCAGGTCACGTCGTACTACGCGCCGACAGCCCGCTTCGGCAAACCCGACGACTTCCGGTACCTCGTCGACCATCTGCATTCGTTGGGAATCTCGGTGCTCATCGACTGGGTCCCCGCACACTTCCCCAAGGACGAATGGGCGCTGGCCCGCTTCGACGGCACACCACTCTACGAGAACGCCGACCCGATGCGGGGCGAGCAGCTCGACTGGGGCACATACGTTTTCGACTTCGGTCGACGCGAAGTGCGCAACTTCCTTGTCGCCAACGCACTCTATTGGATCGACGAATTCCACGTCGACGGACTGCGCGTCGACGCGGTGGCATCGATGCTCTACCTCGATTACTCGCGGCCGGCGGGCGGCTGGCGGCCGAACATCTACGGCGGCAGAGAGAATCTCGAAGCCGTGCAGTTCCTGCAGGAGACCAACGCGACGGTCCACAAGCTCTTCCCCGGTGCGGTGACCGTCGCCGAGGAGTCGACGGCCTGGCCCGGCGTGACACGCATGACCGACCTCGGCGGACTGGGTTTCAGCCTCAAATGGAACATGGGCTGGATGCACGACACGCTGGGCTATCTGGGGCGCGACCAGATCCACCGCAGCTTCCATCACCACGAGATCACGTTCTCGCTGATGTACGCGTGGAGTGAGAACTTCGTGCTCCCGCTCTCACACGACGAGGTGGTGCACGGCAAGGGCACGCTGTGGAGCCGGATGCCCGGCGACTCCTGGACGAAAGCCGCAGGCGTGCGGGTGTTCCTCGCGTACCAGTGGTCGCACCCCGGAAAGCAACTGCTGTTCATGGGCCAGGAGTTCGGTCAGACCGCCGAGTGGGCCGACAACCGCAGCTTGGACTGGTATCAGCTACAAGGCTGGGAAGGCGAACTGCACCAGGGGATCTCGGCGCTGACCACCGATCTCAATCGCGTCTACCGCGAGCGTCCCGCCCTGTTCACGCAAGACACCGAGCCCCAGGGCTACGAGTGGATCGACGCGAACGACACCGCGAACAACGTCATCAGCTTCCTGCGATGGGGTTCCGACGGCTCGGTGGTGGCGTGCCTGTTCAATTTCTCCGGTGCAGACCGCAGCGACTACCGAGTGGGACTTCCCCGCGCCGGTACCTGGACCGAGATCCTCAACACCGACGCCGCCGCGTACAGCGGCGCGGGTAAGGGCAATCTGGGTGCGGTGCAGGCCGACGGCGAGGGCTGGCACGGGAGGCCGGTCTCGGCGTCGGTCACGATTCCTGCCAACTCGGCGATCTGGCTCGCACCGGCCTAGTGCCGGGTCTGTGCGCCACAACCGGCTCAGAACAGCGCGGCAGCCAGCTTTCGACGAGCGGCCACCACGAACGGCTCGGCCGGGTCGAACAGCTCGAACAGCTCGAGCAGTCGGGTCCGTGCACGGGTCCGGTCGTCGCCGGAGGTCACCTTCACAACGTCGATGATGCGCGCAAACGCTCCCTCCGGATCCTGACCGAGCAGCAGGACGTCCGCGGCCGCGAGTTGGGCGTCGACGTCTGTCGCGGCGGCATTCTCGACGATCGCTGGGTCATGAGCCTGGGCACGGAGCATGAAGTCGAGGTTGCGCACCAACGATGCGGCCTCGACGTTGTCGGGCTCGGCCTCGGCGATGGCGCGGTAGTCGGCGAGCGCACCGTCGAAGTCGCCCGCGTTCATCTTGTCCTCGGCGGCGACCATGCGCGGATCGTCGGCGATCTCCTGCTCTGCCTCGGGGGCAGGAGCCCCAGCGAGCGCACCGCCGACCTGGGCGAGGATCTGATCGATCCAGTCGACGATCTCGGCCTCCGGACGCGCGCCATTGAAAGCGGCGACGGGCTGACCGGCGGCGAGTGCGACAACCGTCGGAATCGACTGCACACCGAAGGCCTGCGCGATCTGCGGGTTCGCGTCGACATCGATCTTGGCGAGGACCCAGGCGCCGCCAGAGGCGTTGGCGAGCTTCTCCAACACCGGCGACAACTGCTTACACGGACCGCACCACTCCGCCCAGAGGTCGACCAGGACAAGCTGTCTCGTCGAGCGGGCGAGGACCTCGGTCTCGAAGGTCGCGTCCGTCACGTCGATCACGTTGCCGCCGGTCGGCGCCGCTCCAGCGCTGGGCCGCTGGGCTGCCGCGGCGGGTTGACGCGCCTGCGCTCGTTGCGCCTCGGCCTTCTCCTTCAGTGCGGAGAGGTCGACTGCACCTGACATGGCAACTGTCGCGGCGGCTTGCTGACGTGCTGCGGCGGCGGCCTGGGTGCGTGCTGCATTTCCCTGAGGCCTGGGGGTCGGTCGTGTCACCCCTCTAGTGTGTCACGGACGGCCCGACCACTCACCGGTCGTACGACCGGCGCTGCCACCAACGCGAAGACCAGCGCGCCGATTGCGGGTGTCAGGCCGACCGACACCCCCGAGTGACCCGCGATGAACCCGACGATCGCGGGTCCCGACAGCATCCCGATGTAGCCGCAGCCGACGACGGTAGAGATGGCACGTCCGCTCGACGACGTCGTGAGATTGCCTGCAGCCGTGAAGATCTGCGGGATCAGCCCGGCGAGACCGACGCCGAAGATGGTCCAGCCGACGATCGCGATGACCGGTTCGGGAGCGAGAATCGCCAAGGTGATTCCACAGATGCCGAGCGCCGAACCCACCCGCACCACCCAGACGGGGCCGAGCCGCCCAGCGATCGGGTCGATGCCGAAGCGGGCGATCGTCATCGCGGCACTGAACGCCCCGAACGCCACAGCGCCGACCGCGTCACGCGTACCGAAATCTTCGACGATCTGCAGCGCACTCCAGTCATATGCCGTTCCCTCGGCCAGCATGAGTGCGAACGCCACGGCCGCGAGGATTGCCAGTCGACGCAGGTCCAGTCCATGCCACCAACGCGCGCCTGTCGTCGACGCATCGTCGTCTGTCGACCCACCTGCCGCCGACGCCGAGGCCGAGGCCGCTTCGACCAATCCCCCACCGTCAGGCGCGACGAGCGAGCGGGCACACACCGCGACCAGCACCAACCCGAGTAGCGCCGACACCCCGACAGTCGCGACGACGCCGACCTGCGCCCACAACGTCGCGGCGACGACGAGCGACCCGGCAAGGCCGCCGAGCGAGAAGAATCCGTGAAACGACGACATGATCGGTCGGCGATACGCCCGTTCAACCGCGACGGCCTGGGCGTTCATCGAGACGTCGAGGCTTCCGTTGACGAACCCGAAGAGCACGAGCGCGACGGCGAGCTGACCGGTATTCGACGCCACCGCGGGCCCGATCATGACCGGACACAGCAGCGTAGCCGCGACCAAAGTCGTGGTGCGCGAACCGAATCTGTCGAGAGCATGCCCGCTGACCTGCATGCCGACGAACGCCGAGCCGCCGAGCAACAGCAGCAGCCCGCCGAGCTGCTCGTGCGAGGTGCCGGTGTGGGCGGTGATGACGGGAATGTGGGCCACCCACAGCGCTGCGAGAAAGCCGTTCAGGAAGAAGATCGCCGAGACCGCACCGCGCGCACTCGTCAGCGTGGATCGTCGAGCAGGCGCGCGGGCCGAGTCAGGACAGATGTCGCATCACCCGGTCGACCTTGCCGGTCAGTTCGTCGGTGTGGCCGGGGCGGACGTCGGCCTTGATGACGAGGCCCACACGCGGGGCGAGTTCGCCGACCGCGTCGGTGGCGCGTTTGATCACGTCCATCACCGCATCCCAGTCACCCTCGATGTAGGTGAACATCGCGGTGGTCTGGTGTGGAAGACCTGATTCGCGCACCACCCGCACGGCCGCCGCGACGGCTTCGCTCATGCCTCCGTCGTCACCGACGGCGTCGCCACCCGACGGCGTGAGACTGAATGCGGCGATCATGGTCGGCTCCTCTGCAAGTGATGCGGAATCGGAAGCGACCAGGGTCGC
Source organism: Gordonia sp. 852002-51296_SCH5728562-b (assembly GCF_001665475.1). Lineage (NCBI taxonomy): Bacteria > Bacillati > Actinomycetota > Actinomycetes > Mycobacteriales > Gordoniaceae > Gordonia > Gordonia sp. 852002-51296_SCH5728562-b. The sequence continues at coordinate 47,485 of NZ_LZMI01000116.1, forward strand.
TTACCGGGACGTCATGCCGCGTACTGGGGCGTCGACTCGGCGTCGACCTGCCCCGACAGCTCGGCCAGGTGCCCGTTGCGGCGTGCCCACCACTCGAACACCAGCGTGCCGAACGGCGGGATGCTGGAGATCAGCGCGAGCGCGGTAACCGAGAGGCTCCACCGCAACGACACCGCGGTGACGATCGAGATCAGAACGAAGACGACGAAGACGATGCCGTGCACCATGCCGGGAACCGCGACGGCCTCGGTGTACCCGAGCACCCACTTGAAGAACATCGCCACCAACAGCGCGGCCCAGGTGATTGCCTCGAGTACGGCGACGAACCGGAAACGCTTGGCCGGGGTGGACAGGTCGAAGAATTGCCTCATATAACCCATTGTGCCTGACACGGATGCCTACTACGACAGGGCGTAGTAGGCATCCGTGATCACGAACGTGGTGAAGTTTCCTCAGGCCTTGGGCACGCGAATGATGAGCGCGTCACCCTGACCGCCCGCGCCGCAGAGCGCAGCAACACCGACGCCCCCGCCCCGACGCTGCAGTTCCAGCGCGAGGTGCAGCGTGATGCGTGCTCCGGACGTCCCGATGGGATGGCCGATCGCGATGGCCCCACCGTTGACGTTGACGATGTCGGGGTTGATGCCGAGCGCCTTGGTCGAGGCCAGTCCGACCGCGGCGAACGCCTCGTTGATCTCAACGAGGTCGAGATCGGCTGGCGTGATTCCCGCTCGCGCACAAGCCTTTTCGATGGCGTTGGCCGGCTGGAGCTGCAGCGAGGAGTCGGGGCCCGCAACCACTCCGTGCGGACCGATCTCGGCGAGCGGGGTCAGGCCGAGTTCTGCGGCCTTCGCCTTGCTCATCACGACGACGGCGGCGCCGCCGTCGGAGATCTGTGACGAGTTGCCCGCGGTGATGGTGCCGTCCTTGCGGAATGCCGGGCGCAGTCCCGCGAGAGTATCGGCAGTGGTGTCGGCGCGAATACCCTCGTCCTCGGAGAATTCGATCGGGTCGCCCTTGCGCTGCGGGATGCTCACGGGAACGACCTCGTCGGCGAAGAGTCCGTTCTTCCACGCGGTCGCGGCGAGCTGGTGGCTACGCGCGGCGAACTCGTCCTGCTCGGCGCGGGTGAAGCCATCGGTGTCGTTGCCCTGCTCGGTCAGCGCACCCATCGGCTGATCGGTGAAGGCGTCGTAGAGGCCGTCGAATGCGGTGTGGTCCACGAGCTCGGTGTTGCCGTACTTGAATCCGCTGCGGCTTCCCGGCAGCAGGTGCGGCGCCTGGGTCATGGACTCCTGGCCACCGGCCACGACGCACTCGAACTCACCGGCACGGATGAGCTGGTCGGCCAGCGCGATCGAGTCGATGCCGGACAAGCACATCTTGTTGATGGTCAGCGCGGGAACGTCCCACCCGATTCCGGCTTTCACCGATGTCTGGCGTGCGGGCATCTGTCCCGCGCCTGCGGTGAGCACCTGGCCCATGATCACGTAGTCGACAGCCGACGCCGGGACGCCTCCGCGTTCGAGCGCAGCCTTGATGGCGATCGCACCGAGATCGACACCGCTGAAACCCTTCAGCGAGCCGAGGAGCCGACCGAACGGCGTGCGCGCGCCGGCGACGATCACCGACGTCGCCTGATCTGTTGCCGGGGACATGAGGACCTCCAAGTACTGGGCAGCGACCAACCGAGCGGTCGCTCTGTTCGTATGACGCCTTAAACGTTACCTTTATCGCATGACGCCCTCATCATCCGTGCCCCCCGTCGAATCGGCAGTTGCATCTGATTCCGAAACCGCAGCCGCGGTCGGCTCCGCCGGCGCGACGGCACTCATCTCCGACCTTGTGGTGGCCATCGACCACGTCGGTATCGCGGTGCCCGATCTCGACGCCGCGAAGCAGTGGTACGCCGACCATCTGGGCTTCGTCACCCTGCACCAGGAGAAGAACGAGGAGCAGGGCGTCGAGGAGGCGATGATCGGACCCGCGGACTCGGGCACAGGCGCGGTCATCCAACTGCTCGCACCGGCGTCCGAGTCGTCGACGATCGCCAAGTTCCTCGATCGCAATGGACCAGGCTTGCAGCAGCTCGCCGTACGGGTCACCGACGTCGACGAGGTGGTGTCCCGCCTGACGTCCGCAGGGGTCCGCGTTCTGTATCCGGAGGCGCGACGCGGCACGGCCGACTCGCGAATCAACTTCGTTCATCCGAAGGATGCTGGCGGCGTGCTGCTCGAGCTCGTCGAACCCGCGGCCGACCACAGCGCTTCGACGCACTGACCCGCGCACTTCCGCGTCCACGGCAAATATTTGCCGAGGCGCACACGCGCTCGTACCAGACACAGCACCGCCACAGCACGGCCGACTAGACTGTCGAACCATGTCGAGCCAGGCTCCGAGGCAGCAACTCCCGTTCGCCGTCGTCATGCGCGGATACGATCGCGAGCAGGTCGCCGAGCGTTTCCGACGCATCGACGCCGACCTGCGAGTCCTCGCCGCCGACCGCGACGCCGCGACCGCCAACGCGCAAGAACTCGCCGCGCATCTGCACGAGGCCCGCGCGACGATCGAGGAACTCCGCCGCGAGGTCGACACCCTGTCTGTGCCACCCACGACGGCCCAGGGCATGAGCGAACGATTGAGTCGCATGCTGCAGCTCGCGTCCGACGAGGCGTCGGAGATGCGCGCAGAAGCAGGCGCCGAGGCCGCCGAGACGGTGTCGGTGGCGCGTCAGGAAGCAGCGGAACTCGGCAAGAACTCACGTGAAGATGCCGACCGAATCCTGTCCGAGGCACAGGCCAGGGCTGAATCGATCGTGGCTGACGCCGAGAACAAGGCGTCCGGCATCGTCGCCGAGGCGGAACAGCACGCATCTGACCTACGCACCGACGCGGAGTCGATCCACGCCAAGGCAAAGGCCGACGCCGCGGAGTCGGACCGGTTGTGCAGCGAACGCGCAGCGGCGATGGAAGCCGAGCACACGGCGACGATGAACGCGGCACGTACCCAGGCCTCCCAACTGGTCGCCAAGGCTCATGCGGACGCCGACGAACTGGCGCGACAGAGCAAGCAGACGCGCACCGAGGAACGCCGCCACCACGACATGACCCTCGCCGAGGAGCGTCGACAAGCATTGGCCGAGGCCAAGCAGATTCGCGACACCGCCCGCGACATCGCCATCGAGCGACTGGCGGGCGCCCGCAATCTCTCGGCGAAGGCCGACGACGCGCGCACGCAGGTCCTTGAGGAGTTCGAGGAGATCCGCAAGAAGCTCAACGAGATCCAGCGCGAGTTCGACACGTTCCCCGACACGCTGCGTCCTGCCGAAGACATCGACTACACGTCGTTGTCGGATGCCGACGACTCCGAACTGCTCAACCGGATACTGTCCGAGCGCGCCCGCTTCAGCACGGGCGACTGACGCCGCGGCGCCTCAGAACAACCGGAACTCGGTACTCTCCGCTCCCCGCAGAGCGTCGTAATCCAGGACGACGCAACGGATTCCGCGGTCGGTCGCCAGCGTGCGCGCCTGTGGTTTGATCTGCTGGGCCGCGAAGACGCCACTGACGGGTGCGAGCAACGGATCGCGGTTGAGGAGTTCGAGGTAACGGGTCAGTTGTTCGACGCCGTCGATCTCGCCGCGACGTTTGATCTCGACGGCGACGGTCGCACCCTGCGCATCCCTGCACAGAATGTCGACGGGCCCGATTGCCGTCATGTACTCGCGCCTGATCAGCGTGTGACCGGGTCCGAGCGTCTCGACGTGCTCGGCGAGCAACTCCTGCAGGTGCGCCTCGACGCCGTCCTTGACCAGGCCGGGATCGATGCCCAGTTCATGCGACGAGTCGTGCTCTATCGACGCGAGCGTGATGCGCAGCTCCTCGCCGGCCTTGTTGGTCACCACCCAGTACGCCTCGACCGACTCATGCAGCGCTGCGACCTCGTCGGGAACCTGCGCCTCGGTCAACCAGCAGGGCGGACTCATCCAGTTCAGCGGTTTGTAGGCGCGATCGTCGGCATGCACGCTCACCGAGCCGTCGGACTTGATGAGCAGCAACCGTTTGGCCATGGGCAGATGAGCCGTCAGTCGGCCGACGTAGTCCACTTGGCATTCCGCGATCACCAGACGCACACCGGGCAGCTTATCGGCCGCGCGCGTTGACCAACACGACCCCCGACCCCCGGCGAGCCACCACGGCGCCGCGTCAGGCGTTGCGGTAGTGCTTCAGCAGGAACTGTTCGGCGTCGTCGACGGCGTCGGCCATGGACGAGTGCACGTGCGGGAGCGTGGGATCGAGTCCCTGCAACTGGGCCGGTACGGCGAGGTTGTGGACGAAGGAGTCCGACCGGTGTCGCTCGACACTCGCGCGCACCTCGCCGTCGGGGTCGACGAGAATGATGCGTTTACCGTTGTCGTCGGCCGAGTTCTTGACGGCGAGCATCATCGTGCGGGCAACCGGATCGATCACCCCGACACGCGAGATCTCGATGATCACGACGTCGACACGCTCGATGTCCTCCTCGACGCGCCGCAGTGCGCTCTCCGCGCTGCCGAACGTCAGGTCGCCCTGCAACTCGTACACTCGGACACGGTCGCGGCAGGTGCGCAGGAAGCTGCGCTCCTCCTCCGTCCAGTCGTCGCCGACGGAGAAGTCGGCGATGTCGTAGGTCGCTCTGATCGCGACCCGGTTCTCGCGGGTCACGTTGAACATGTGGAGCCCGAGGTCGGTCGACAGGTGCTCGCACGTGTCGACGCCGCGCACGCTGTTGCCGTGCTCATCAAGTCGAGGCGAGTAGACACCGATGCCCAGCTGGCCGGGCAGCACCGCCAGGATGCCGCCTCCCACACCACTTTTCGCAGGCATTCCGACTGCCGTCACCCAGTCGCCCGCGGCGTCGTACATGCCGCACGTGGTCATCACGCTCAGCAACCGCTGTGCGACCTCCTGGCTGAACACTCGCCGTCCCGTGCGCGGGTTGGCCCCACCGCAGGCGATCGTCGTACCCATGACGGCGAGGTCGCTGGTGGTGACATCGATCGCGCACTGACGAAAATAGAGCGCGATCGCGGCGTCGGGGTGGGTGTCGAGTCCGCCGAAGCTGTCGAGCATGTAGGCGATCGCGCGGTTACGCGACCCAGTCGCCGCCTCCGACTCGAAGACGCTCTCGTTCAGGGTCAACTGTCGTCCCGCGCATGCCGAGTAGAAGGCGAGGATCTCCTCGAAGGTCTTCTCCACGACATCGGGATCGACGTCGCGAACCGGCGGAAGGAGCAACGACGATGCGACGATCGCACCCGCGTTGATCATCGCGTTCTTGGGACGCCGGCGCGAGTCGACGCTGATCTGGTTGAACGCCTCACCCGACGGCTCGACACCGATCTTCGCGTCGACCTCCGTCGGGCCCAATCGGCTCAGCGCCATCGCGTAGGTCAGCGGCTTGGACACCGACTGGATGGTGAACGCGGTCCCCGAGTCACCGAGCGAGTAGAGATAGCCGTCGTGCATGGCGACCGAGAGCCCGTAGCCGTCGGGATCAACCGCCGCGAGTTCGGGGATGTAGTCGGCCACCTCCCCCGTCCGATCGTCCACGCAGTCGGACATGATCTTGCGAAGGTAGCCATCCACATGCGAAATCGTCACGCACCGACCGTAACCCGCGGAGGTTCACGGGTCGAGGATTCACCGGTCGAGTGACCGCGCCGAGTCGTCGACAGACGTGATGTCGACGCCTGGGGCGAACCGGTACGGATTCGCGCTGAGCACGCCGCCGAGACTCCTTCGCAGACGCGACATCTCGGCACGCACGGTCACGGTGCGGTCGTCGGTGCCGAAGAGTTGCTCCGACATCGCGGCTGCACTCAACCCGTCGGGGTGGGCGGCGAGCAACGCCAGAATCTCCGCGTGCCGCGGCGACGGACGGTGGGTCCACGAGCCCGTCGCGCCCGATACCCGCACTGTCGGCGGGTGATCGCCTGCGAGATCGAGTTCGACGAGTGTCGTCGTCGGGTCGCGGTCGTCGGCGACGCGCACGAGCCATCCACCGGGCAACGGTTCGAACTCGCACGCGCCCAGCGCGTGCAACCACGCGCGCCCGGGTTGCGGGCTTCGCGGTAGTGCCAGTCGCGAGCACGGTGCAACCGAGTCGACCGCCGCCACCCAACCGTCGGCGTCGACGGCGAGCGCAGGCCCGGACGAACGCGCGAGGATCGGAGCCGCGATCGCCCTCAGCTCGTCGAGCCTGCGTCGATGATGTTCGCGCAGTTGAGATTCGGCGAGTTTCGCAACTGCACTCACGAGCGCCAGCGTCGTCGGGTGAATGGTTGCGGCAGGGCCACTGACGTCGACGACGCCGAGCACCGCATCCGTTCTCGGGTCGCGGATCGGCGCACCCGTGCACGTCCAGGTGTGGTGTGTTCGAACGAAGTGCTCGGCGGAGAAAACCTGCACGGGGCCTCCGGACATCAACGCGGTTCCAATGGCGTTGGTGCCGACGGACCGCTCTCCCCAATCCGCGCCCTCGACGAATCCGAGACGATCTGCCCGGTGCAACACGCGGGTCTGACCTCCGCGCCAGAGGACGTGTCCCGCGGCGTCGGCGATCACGAGAATGTTGTCGCCGTCGGCGATCACGGCGTCGAGTCCGCCGGTCAGATCGTCGAGAACGAGTGTCAGCGGCGACTGTGCACGACGCGCCTCGAGGTCTGCGGCACCGATGAGATTCTCCGCGCTGCCGCGCTCCGGGTCGACACCCGCGTGCAGGACTCGTCGCCAGGACTCGCCGATCACGTCGCGCGGACGCGCCGGCGGGCGATTGCCCGACATCGCGGCGTCGTACACGGCGGCGAGGACGGCGGCATAGTGCCGCGGGTCGTCGCCCGCGCCGACTGCGGGCTCGCCCGCTCTGGCTGGTGATGTAGCGGTCATCACCAGAGATTGTGCTCCCGATCACAGTCGGACCGCAAAGAACTCCGCGGATGCAACCCGCTGCAACCCTTGCCCACCCCACCCACTCCCGAGTGTGCTGTGCATCACACCCGCCGGGCCCAACGGACCGGCAGAGATGAGGAGAAGCAATGACTCAGACGCTTGAACCCCATACGTCCACGCCGACCACCGGACGAGACGAGACGACCCATCGGACACCGGCCGAACGCGTCGACCGCTGGCTCGCCGACTTCGAATCGGCACTTCGATCACGCGACATCGCCGCGGCGACCTCGATGTTCGCGACCGACTGCTACTGGCGTGACCTCGTGGCCTTCACGTGGAATCTCAAAACCGTCGAGGGGCGCGAGCAGCTCGCGGACATGCTCACAGCGCGCCTCGACGACACCGACCCGGAGTCGTTCACCGCCACCGAGACCCCGACCGAGGACGACGGCGTGGTGACCGCGTTTCTCGAGTTCGAGACCGCAACGGGTCGCGGCGAAGGCTTACTGCGGCTCCGACGGACGGCCGACGGTGACGACGACCGCGACGAGGCCTGGACACTGCTCACCACCCTCCAGGAACTGACGGGGTACGAGGAGCGCCGCGGCGCGAGCAGAGTGCTGGGCGCGGTACACGGGTCCGAGCCCGACGCACGGTCGTGGGCCGAACGCCGCGAGGCCGAGGAGGCGGAGCTCGGTCGATCGAGCCAGCCCTATGTGCTCGTCGTCGGCGGCGGCCAGGGTGGCATCGCGCTCGGTGCGCGGCTGCGGCAACTCGGCGTTCCGTCGATCGTCGTCGACAGTCACGACCGACCGGGCGACCAGTGGCGCGGACGGTACAAGACGCTGTGTCTGCACGATCCGGTCTGGTACGACCACCTGCCCTACCTCCCCTTCCCCGAGAACTGGCCCGTCTTCGCGCCCAAGGACAAAATCGGCGACTGGCTCGAGTTCTATACGCGCGTCATGGAGGTTCCCTATTGGTCGAAGACCACCTGCACGTCGGCGAGCTACGACGAGCAGGCCGGACACTGGACCGTCGAGGTCGATCGCGACGGGGAGCACCTCACACTCACCCCGACCCAGCTCGTCCTCGCGACCGGAATGTCGGGCAAGCCCAACGTCCCGTCCTTCTCCGGCCAGGACGTGTTCGCCGGCGAGCAGCACCACTCGAGTCAGCACCCGGGACCCGACGGCTTCGCGGGCAAACGCGTCGTCGTGGTCGGTGCCAACAACTCGGCACACGACATCTGTAAAGCGTTGGTGGAGAACGGGATCGACACCACGATGATCCAGCGATCGTCGACACACATCGTGAAGTCGGACTCACTCATGGAGATCGGCCTCGGTGCGCTCTACAGCGAGCAGGCAGTGGCGTCGGGCATGACGACGAAGAAGGCCGACCTCACGTTCGCCTCGCTGCCCTACCGGATCATGCACGAGTTCCAGATCCCGCTCTACGACCAGATCCGTGAGCGCGACAAGGACTTCTACGCTCGGCTTGAAGCTGCGGGATTCGACCTCGACTTCGGCGACGACGACTCGGGACTGTTCATGAAGTACCTGCGTCGCGGCTCGGGCTACTACATTGACGTCGGTGCGTGCGAGCTGGTCGCCGACGGCACCATCAAGCTCGCTCACGGACAGGTCGATCACCTCACCGAGAACTCCGTGGTGCTCGCCGACGGCACAGAGCTTCCGGCAGACGTCGTGGTCTACGCAACCGGGTACGGCTCGATGAACGGATGGGCGGCCGACCTGATCGGTCAGGATGTCGCCGATCGGGTGGGCAAGGTGTGGGGACTCGGCTCCGACACCACCAAGGACCCCGGGCCATGGGAGGGCGAGCAACGCAACATGTGGAAGCCGACCCAACAGCCGGGCCTGTGGTTCCACGGCGGCAACCTGCACCAGTCCCGCCACTACTCGCTGTACCTCGCGCTGCAACTCAAGGCGCGTTTCGAGGGCATCGACACCCCCGTCTACGACCTGCAGGAGGTCCACCACCTGAGCTGACGAGTCGTCGAGTCCCTCCGTTTGACTGGCCAGAATGTCCTGCGTACCTCTTGGGCGCAGGACATTCTGGCCAGTGCGCCCGGAAGTGGCCCAGCGCACAGTGAGTCCACTGCCGTGAATCTCGAACCGCTCGTACCCTGCTGGCGCCACCCTCCCGAGCCGACCGAACGGAGCGCATCACCATGACCAACCCCAGGCCCAACCTGCTGGTCGCCTACCTCGCAACCCCCGGCGGCGAGGATGCACTGGCCTTGGGCGCACAGTTGGCCCAATCCTTCGACGCCGACCTGAAGATCTGTCTGGTGGTGCCGCCGTCCACACCGGCCGAACAGGCCGTGGCGCCGGGCGACTTCCAGGAGATCCTGGACAGACAGGCCGCGACCTGGCTCGACGAAGCGCTGCGCACATTGCCCGACGGTGTCGACGGCGAAGGCTATGTCGCCGAGTATGAGAACGCCGCGGAGGGCCTGTCGATCGAGGCGACACGGCTGAACTCGTCGATGATCGTCGTCGGCGGGTCCGGAGGCGGAATCCTCGGGCGTCACACGCTCGGTTCCGTTGTGACCGATCTCGTGCACACCTCGGGCACCCCGGTTGCGGTGACTCCCCGGGGCCTACGCGAAATCGTCTCGCCGGTTACGCGCATCACGTGCGCGGTGGGTCGACGACCGGGCGTCGAAGCGCTGTTGCAGGCGGCGACGCGGGCGTGCACGGCCGCCGACGTCCCGCTCCGATTGTTGTCGCTGCTGCCCGTCGACGACGGCCTCTCGAGCGATCCGACGAAGGATTCCGAGGCCCGCCGCGTGGTGAACGAGCACCTCGAACGCACTGTCGCCGCAGCGCGTGCCGACCTGCCGGACGGGCATCCGGTCACCACCGCCATCGCGACCGGCAAGACCGTCGAAGATGCTGCGGCGTCGCTGGATTGGGAACCGGGCGACCTCATCTATGTCGGTTCGAGCCGACTCGCGCAGCCATTCCACCTGTTCCTCGGGTCCACCGCGGCCAAGATGCTGCGGGTGCTCGCCGTTCCCATGATCGTCGTCCCCCGCGGCGCCTGACACCGGAGATCTGCAGAGATGAGTTCGTCCCCATCGTCGCCAACCGAATCGCCCGACCCTGCGCCGTCCACCCCGAGCACGTCCGACCCGAACACGTCTGACCCAGGCGCGTCGAACCCTGTCACCATCGAAACGAACAGCAAGGGACTCGCGTCGGGGAAGGTAGGGGTGTTCTCGGGCGCCGTCCTCGGGATTTCGACGGTGGCCCCCGGCTACACGCTCACCGCGAGCATCGGACTGATCGTCGCGGCGGTCGGCCTCAAGATGCCCGCGATCTTCATCGCCGGTTTCATCCCGATGTTCCTCACCGCATACGCCTACCGGGAACTCAACAAGGACACCCCCGACTGCGGAGCGTCGTTCACCTGGTCCACCAAGGCATTCGGACCGTACGTGGGCTGGATGTGCGGCTGGGGAATGGTCGTGGCGACCATCATCGTGTTGTCGAATCTCGCGGCGATCGGCGTGCAGTTCTTCTACCTGATCATCGCCCAGATCTTCGACAAGCCGTCGATCGCCGATCTCGGCACCAACAAGCTCGTGAACATCGTGACGACGCTGGTGCTCCTCGCGATAGCCACGTGGGTATCGATGCGCGGGATCACCACGAGCGAACGACTTCAGTACGTACTGGTCGGTTTTCAGCTCATCGTGTTGTTCGCGTTCGCCATCATCGCGTTCGTCAAAGTCGCCGACGGATCCGCGCCCGCGGGACTACATTTCGACATCGACTGGTTCAATCCGTTTACCGGGCTGACCATCTCCGCCTTCGCGGTCGGGCTCACCGGATCGATCTTCGCCTTCTGGGGTTGGGACACCTGCCTCACGCTCGGCGAGGAATCCAAAGATCCCAAACGCACCCCGGGGCGTGCCGGGCTGCTGTGCGTGATGTCGATCCTCCTCACCTATCTGCTCGTGGCGGTCGCGGTGATGATGTATGCGGGCGTCGGCACCGACGGGGTCGGGTTGGGCAACGAGAACAACGCCGAGAATGTCTTTGGCGCACTGGCCGATCCGATCCTGGGACGATGGGGCGGCGTCCTGCTGTTCGCCGCAATCCTGGTCTCGTCGATCGCCAGCCTGCAGACAACCTTCCTGCCTGTCGCGCGCACCATGCTCGCCATGGGCAGCTACGGAGCTTTTCCGAAGAAGGTCGCCGAGATCAGCCCGCGCTTCCTGTCACCGTCGTTCGCGGCGCTCGTCGCCGGCATCGTCACAGCGGTCTTCTACACGGCGGTGACACTCCTGTCCGAGCGCACTTTGATCGACACCATCGCAGCGCTGGGCATCATGATCTGCTGGTACTACGGCATCACGGCGTTCGCGTGCGTCTGGTACATCCGTCGCGAGCTCTTCTCATCCGTGCACAACTTCTTCTTCAAGTTCTTGTTCCCGCTGTTGGGCGGTGCCGCACTGATCGTGGTGTTCGTCATCTCGGTCGGCGAGAGCATGAATCCCGACAACGGTAGTGGCGCTTCGATATTCGGCGTCGGACTTGTCTTCTACATCGGTTTCGGATTGCTGGTGCTCGGACTCTTCGTGATGCTCTACCTACGCATGCGACAGCCGGCGTTCTTCCGGGGCGAAACGCTTCCCCGCTCGCTGCCCGTCTCGTCGGACGCAGACAGCGGCTAGGTGTCGAGAGCGGTCACAGGGTGACGGCGCTGTGCACGGCGATGTCGCTCTCGACGAGCAACTCCGTGGTGTGCGCGATGTGATCGCGCAGCGCGGTCACTGCGCCGTCGGCGTCGCGCGCGAGCGCCAACTCCATCATTCGACGATGCTCGCCGTCGAGATCGCGATTCTTCTCCCGACCCAGGGGCTGCGACCACCGGCGATAGAGCTCGGCCTCGTCGCGCAGCCCGTTGGCCAACTGTAGGAGCTTCTTGTTCCCACACCCGTCGAGCAGTGCGCGGTGAAACGCCGCGTGCGCCAAGGCCCAGTCATCGGTCACGCGGACCGGATCGTCGTCGGTGAGGTAGCGCGTACCGACCATACGGTGATGAGCAGCGACGACCGATGACTCCCATGCGAGGTCGCCGTCGCCGATGGCACGGCCGAACACCAGTCCCTCGAGTTCGAGGCGCGCGTCTGTCAGCTCACGTAGACGAGGAATGGAAATCTCGGTGACCGCGTACCCGACGTTGGGTTCGTTGGTGACGAGCCCCTCCAGTGACAACCGAGTGAGTGCCTCGCGAATCACACTCATGCTCGCATCACATTCCGCGGCGAGCGCCCCGAACTTCAGTCGGTCCCCCGGCAGATAACGGCCGCCGAGGATCTCGCCGCGCAACTGCGCGTAGACGAGGTCGCCTCGCGTCTGCTTCGCCTTCGCTGTTGCCATGGTCACAACCATAACCCACTTTTATCCGCATCAGTGTCTGATCGACATATTTTCGAAAATAACCTGCACTGACGAATATGAGGGAGTAGACCAGAGGTCAGTGACTGTGACACCGATCACCTCCTGGCATCGATGCGCAGCAATACGAGGAAGTGAGCGATCATGCGTCTGGGAGTTCTCGAGAAGCGCGCTGTGCTGGTCGACAGCGGACACCGGCTGGCAATCGACGTCGCCGAGGCCAGCGACGGACGGTTCGGTCCGTCGATCACCGCGATCTACGACGTCTGGGACGATTTCGCCGCCTGGGCTCGTGACATCGACCCCACCAACGGCAGCGTCTTCGATGCCACGCTGGAGAATCCGATTCCCGAGCCCGCGCAGGTCTTCGCCATCGGCCTCAACTACGCCGAGCACGCAGCGGAGTCGAAGTACGACGTCCCCGACTTCCCGCCCGTGTTCACCAAGTACCGCACGTCGCTTGCCGGTCCGGTCGGCGTCGTCGAATTGACGGGCCCCAAGATCGACTGGGAGGTCGAGTTGGTCGCGGTGATCGGCCGTGCGGCGCATCGTGTCAGCGAAGCGGACGGTTGGGATCATGTTGCGGGACTGACCATCGGCCAGGACATCTCCGACCGCGAAACCCAATTCAACGCGCACCCACCGCAGTTCAGTCTCGGCAAGTCGTACCCGGGGTACGCCCCGATGGGACCGGTCGTCGTCACGCCGGACGAGTTCGCCGACCGCGACGACCTCGAACTCAGCTGCGACGTCAACGGAGAACAGATGCAGAAGGGCCGGACGTCGGAGATGATCTTCTCTGTCCCGCAACTGGTCTCGCGTCTATCGCACATCACGCCGCTCCTCCCGGGCGACATCATCTTCACGGGCACACCATCCGGCGTCGGCATGGGCAGAACGCCGCAGCGATTCCTCACCGACGGCGATGTCCTCACCTCTCGGATCGCCGACATCGGCGAGATCGAGCAGCGTTTCGTCGCCACGGCAGAGACGCGGTGATCGACGATGCCATTGCACAGGCTCGCATCGGTCACGATGGGCGTACCGAATGTCGATGAAACACTCGCCTACTACACGGAATTCGGGCTGACGCCGACCTCGGACGGCTGGTTGTCGACCACCGAGGGTGGCGAACAGCTGCGGATCGTCGCCGCGCCGACGCGTCGACTGCTCGAACTGTCGGTCGGCGCTGACGATCTCGACGACATCGACCGCATCCACCACGAACTCGTCTCGAAAGGCTTTCTCGCGCAACGGCACGGCGACGAGGTGACCGCCCACGAACCGGTCGCCGATCTCCGCGCCACCGTGCGAGTCCTGCCGAGACTGAATCAACAGCGTGTCGAACCGACTCCGTACAACGGCCCCGGCCGCATCGAACGGTACGGCCGCGCACCCGGCGTGATGCGCGACTACGCGATCAAGCCGCACAAGCTCGGACACGCGGTGCTCGGTTCCACCGACTACGTGGCGACCTGCCGATTCTTCGTCGACGGACTCGGCTTCAAGATCAGCGACCACATCAAGGGGCACGGGTCGTTCCTGCGCTGCTCACAAGACCACCACAACATCCTCGTCATGAACTCACCGGTGACCTACCTGCACCACACCTCATGGCAGGTCGACGATATCGACGACGTCGGGCGCGGCGCCGCTGCGATGCTCGAGGGCAACCCCGAACGCCACGTATGGGGGCTCGGCCGACACCACGCGGGCTCGAACTTCTTCTGGTATCTGAAGGATCCGGCAGGCAACTTCTCCGAGTACTACTCCGACATGGATTGCATCCCCGACGATGCGCTGTGGACGCCGGAAGACCTCGAAGGCGCACGCGGACTGTTCAATTGGGGACCGCCACCTCCCCCGAGTTTCCTCGCTCCCGAGGACCTGGCCGCGATGATGACCGGCGCACACTCGACCAACTGACGCCCGACACTCCCGCTCGAATAACTCCCCAAACCCCTTATCCACCCCCTCCGGCACGACGCCGGCACTTCGACCATGGAGGTCGACTCCGATGGAAACCGTCACCACAGATGTCCTCATCGTCGGCGCAGGGCCGGCTGGCCTGACCGCAGCAGCACTGCTCGCCAAGTACGGCGTCAGGGCTCTGACCGTCAGCCGCTACTCCGGCACCGCGAACTCACCACGCGCCCACATCACCAATCAGGGTGCGATGGAGGTCTTCCGCGACCTCGGCATCGACGACCGCGTGCGCGCCGCTGCCGTGCCGAACGAGTACATGGGCAACAACGTCTGGGCGACAAGCTTTGCGGGGACCGAGATCGCCCGGCTGAAGTCATGGGGTTCGGGGACGCTGCGGCACGCCGACTACGAGGTATCGAGCCCGACGGAGATGTGCAACATTCCGCAACACATCCTCGAACCGATACTGCTGCAGGCGGCGCGCGAGTTCGGCGCGGAGATCAGGTTCAGCACGGAGGCCGTCTCGCTGACCGACACCGGCGATCACGTCGAGGCCATCGTGCGCGAACGCACGACAGGCGCCGAGTATCGGGTACGCGCCAAGTATGTGATCGGCGCCGACGGCGGCCGTTCGACGGTCGCGCAGCAGATGGAGTTCCCGCTGCGCGGAGAGATGGGCCTCGGTGCCGCCATGAACATCTGGCTCGAAGCAGACCTCACCCAGTACACCGCCCATCGCCCTGGAACGCTCTACTGGATGGCGCAGCCCGGCAACGACTACTGGGTCGGCAGCGGCACGTGGATCTGCGTGAAGCCGTGGACGGAATGGGTGCTGCTGTGCATGTACAACCCCGAGGACGGCGAACCCGACACGTCCGAGGAGGCGGTCATCGAGCGGGCCCGCACCACCATCGGCGACGACTCGATCGACATCCGGATCAAGGCCGTCAGCAAATGGCAGATCAACCACGTCATCGCCGACACGTTCAGCAAGGGTCGGGTGTTCCTCGCAGGCGACGCCGCTCACCGGCACCCGCCTGCGAACGGTCTCGGCACCAACACCTCGGTGCAGGACTCCTTCAACCTCGCGTGGAAGCTCCCGATGGTGCTGCGTGGCGACGCCGAACCTGCACTCCTCGACACCTACACCCAGGAGCGCCAACCTGTCGGAGAACAGGTCGTTGATCGCGCGATGGAGAGCGTGCGCAACATGCTGCCGATCTCGCAGGCCCTCGGCTTCGAGCCCGGACAGTCCGCGGAGGACGGTTGGAAGATGCTCGACGAGTTGTTCTCCGGAACCGAGCGCGGCGCGCAGCGACGCCGCGAACTCGACAGTGCCGTCGCGCTGCAGAACTATCAGTTCAACGCGCACCGAGTGGAACTGGGACAACGCTATTCGTCGACGTGCATCGTCGACGACGGCACCGATTACCCCGAGAACGTCCGCGACGCAGAGCTCTACTACCAGGCGACGACACATCCGGGAGCGCGCCTACCCCACGCGTGGGTCGAGCAGGGTCGACGCCGCGTCTCGACCGTCGACATCACGGGACACGGTGCGCTCACACTGATCATCGGGGAGAACGGCGATGACTGGCGTGCCGCGGCGGCACAGGTGGCACAGGAATTCGGGATCGAACTCGACGTCCGCGCCGTCGGCGTCGGTTGTGAGTACCACGACGTCCTGCGGGAATGGACACAGCAGCGCGAGGTCGGCGCCGATGGTGCGCTCCTCGTCCGACCCGACCATCACGTCGCGTGGCGCAGCTTGGCGATGGTCGGCGATCCGATCTCCACTCTCCGCGCAGCGCTGAGCACGGTCCTTGCCAGGAAGGCACCTACCAACGCCGCGCCAAGGGCCCCGCAGACGGAGACGATCGCCTCTCGGGACGACGTCGCGAAAGTCGTCACGGTCGGGAGCCGAGCACCGCTCGGTGCCGGTTCGAACTGAACCGGTTCGTCACCACGCTCGATCGACGAGAACATCACGCGCCGATGACACTTTGCCCTCAGCGGTTGCGGCGTATGGGACAGAAGTGTTCAGTGTTACTACTGTGACTAAAGTTGTTCGCAAGATCTCGTCGAGCACGACCTCTCGGTCGGCATTCAAGCGCCTTGGCATGATCGCGCTGGGCGTCGTGGTGGCCGCAGGAATGAGTGCGCCGGCCTTCGCGTCTGCCGCTCCCGTAGATGACATCGCCGGTGCATTGGGCGGGCTCGCCAACTCCCTGTTGTCCGACTCCGGGCTTCCCAACTCATCGTCGGAGCTGGGGCTCGGCGACATCATCCCGAAGGTGCCCTCACCGGGCAACGCGACGTCACGTTGCACCTCGGTCGTCCAGGTTGGCGACTCGACGTCGGTGAACGCAGACAAGGCATCGGCATTGCCGAGTCCGAGTGACACCGCGTCGGCGCAGTACCGGCGAGTCGGGGCGACGTCGGTGAAGGTCGACGCGCTGAGCGGACGAGCAGTCGTCGGAGGTCCTGGGACCGACGCCGAGAAGGCAGTCGCCGGACTGCTCAGCTCTGGCTCGAAAGGCTGCTGGGTGATCGCGATGGGCATCAACGACGCCGGGGCGATCTCATCCGGCAGCACGGTGAGCGCCGACGCGCGGATCGACCGCATCATGTCCGCGTTGAAGGGTCAACCCGTGTTGTGGCCGACGGTCACGACGTCGAATCCGAAGAACCAGGCATTCGGCCCCGCGGCGATGGCAACATTCAACACAGCACTACGCGCCGCACTCGCGCGCTACCCGAATCTTGCCGTCTACGACTGGGCAGGCAGTGCACCAGCGAACGAGTTCGCCTCCGACGGAATTCACTACACGGCCGCCGGTACCGCCGATCGCAATCGCCGATTCGCCGACGCTCTGGCCCGCGCCTACCCGCAGGGTGTCGCAGGCTATCTCCCCGCCAGCCGATGGATCACCGGCTGACCCAGGTTCGATCACGCCTCGGACGGGACGGGAGATACCGTCAGATCGGGCAGGAGATACTGAGATCGCGCTTTCCTGTGACTGCCTGCCGCAACCCCTGGGTGACGGCATCGGCATACAGGAAGGTGCCTGGCCCGAACGGATGCACTCCGTCGGCGCCGAGAAGCTGCTGGTGACTTGCGGCAGCCTGGCACCACGGCGCCAGGTAGACGTTCGGGTGCCGCGGCGCGTACTGCAGAACCTGGCGAGCCGCCTGCGGGATACCGTCGACGGGGCCGTACGGCACCAGCAATACGATCTGGTGGCCTGGTCCGATCTCGCCGAGGATGCGGTCGAGTTGTCCGTCGAACGCCTGGCCGTTGGTACCGAACCCGAGGACGACGAATTTGCGTAGCTGACGGGCGGCGGCGAGGTTCTCGATGATCGGTTCGCCACCGGTGTAGTGGCGCGAGACCTCCGCGTCGATGTACATGCCCGGGAACCGGTTGGTCAGCGCCATCGACGACGCCAGCATCACCGAGTCACCGATTCCGGTGATCTCACCGCCGAGCGGAAGCGTCGGAACGGGTGCCGCGGGCGGAGGAGGAGGTGCGTGCCGCAGCGCGGCGGCGTTGGCCTTCTGCATCTGCGCAAGCTGGTCGAGTTGCTCCTCGAGCTGTGACTTTGCCGGGCTGGTGCCCAGTGCGGAACCAGCGAACAGAGCAACAGCGAGGGCAGCGGCGAGTGCAAGGGCAGGCGCAGCAGTGCGTTGGCGCGAACCAAGCAAGTTCAGGACGCCACGCAGACCCAAGCGATGGAACGGGGTTTCGATCCACCGGAACGACGCCTCGGAGAGCGCCAGCGTCAGGACGGCAGCGATGAGTCCGATCACCCATACGGGCAGAGTCCCCGAGTGAGCTCGGTCAGCATGGAAGAGCTGCCGCAGCACCACCACGACAGGCCAGTGCCACAGGTAGATGCTGAACGACCGTGTACCGAGGTACCGCAACGGCTGACGACACATCAGTCGGTGAACGCGACCTCTCCCCCGGATCGCATCGAGCACGATCCCCGCGGCCAGAATGCACGCCAGCAGCAGTCCGCCCTGATACGTGAACGACGACGTATCCGGTAGCACCAGGAAAAGCACCACCAGAGCGAGGAAACCGACCGGGGCGAGAGTAGCGCCGAGCAGGTCGACGACACGCTCAGGCACCAACCGCGGCCACGAATCGGGTGCTGCGGGCGACGGCGCCGTCACGAGAAGCGCCAGGATCACCCCGACCAACAACCCGAATGCGTGTGTGTCTGTACCGAAGTACACCCGGCTCGGGTCGGCATGGGGATCATGGAGCAGCCACATCGCCACGACCGATCCCACCGCCAGCACAGTGGCTACCCCGGCTGCGACCCAGAGGCGTCGACGCATCGGCAACGCGCGCGCAGCCGCCATGATCGCCACGAACAGCAATGGCCACACGACGTAGAACTGTTCCTCGATTGCCAGCGACCAGTAATGCATGAAGATCTGCGGCGTCGTGTCCGCGAAGTAGCTATGTGACTGAGAAATCTGCACCCAGTTATTGACGAAAAACGCAGATCCGACGAACTGCGGCACTAGTTGTACCGCGATGTCGCCACCCAACACACCAGCGACAGCAACGGAGACCACCAACACAGCAAGTGCTGCGGGAAGAATGCGGCGCGCGCGACGCGTCCAGAATCGCGACAACGAAATACGTTCCGAGGCACCGTACTCACGCACCAGCAGAGACGTGATGAGAAAACCCGACAGCACGAAGAAGATGTCGACGCCGAGGTAACCGCCCGGCACGGCCGCACCGAAGAAGTGGTAGAGCACGACGACAAGCACCGCGATACCGCGTAATCCGTCGAGCGCGGGAACGCGTCGGATTCGTCCGGCACCCAACGGTGGTGCGGCTTGCTCCCGCCCCTCGGGCGCACTCGTCGCATTCGCTGCGTTCGCTGGAGCGAGCTCGACGGAATGCGAGTCCACCGACACCTCGGCCGTGCCCGCTCGCGCGGCATCGCCGTCCGGAACATCAGCTTCCGGCGCATCGCCTTCCGGCGCACCGCCTTCCGAAAGATCGACCAATTCCGTACCAGCGGTCGGATTCTGCGTGACAAGCCGGCGCCGATATCTGAGGTCGGCCAGCCGCCGGTATCTGAGGGCCGGCGTCACGGCGGAATTCACCCTCTCGACAGCCTCTTCCTGCCCTATATCCGAGCTGCCGACGTCGGACGCCGTCTCGACATCAGGGTCCGGCACAGCAGCGGCATCTGACTCGATATCAGCCTCGTCCAACCCTGTGTCGTGGGCAGAAGGGGCAGAGGCATCGTCGACACACGGATCGTCAACGACGTTGGCCGATATAGACCACGGTCCGACCGAGCTCCGCGCCACATCACTGTCGGCGGGGACGCCGGCAGAGCGACTCAGCGACGGCATACGGACATCACGCAAGATCCGCAAGCGAGTGATCATCCGCGGACTCCCTCATCGAGAGCGGAGCCGACCGCGCCACCCGACCCCACGGACGACGGCAGAACAAGGAGCCGCTGAAAAGAAAGCAACGAGCATGAGCGAGACAGCAAATGTGAAGGCATAGGGCACGTTTCGGAACGTCGGTTCAAGTCAGTCGGAATATCTCAGGAAGGCAGTGCGCGAGATCACGCGACGAGCCGAGTCTAGATGCGGTCTCAGTTCGCGGACCAATCGACACGCCACAATCATTTCATCGGATGACAATGCGAGATAACCGGCAGCAAAAGAACATGAACAGCGCACAAATAATTCACCAGAGCCGAATACCTCTCGCAGAACGGGGCCGGCCAGAACGAAGTTGGACTGGGACCCAACGAGCACCCCCATGAATGCAGTAATGCCCCGCACCTTGAGGGGTGCGGGGCATTACTGGAATGTTGTGCTCGGCGGTGTCCTACTCTCC
>NZ_LZMI01000117.1:0-737 GCF_001665475.1 Gordonia sp. 852002-51296_SCH5728562-b
GGGCACAGCTGGCATCCTTCCAGGCCGCCCGGCAGGGCAAGCCAGATCAGATGTCACCTACTCGTGCACCAGCCCCCCCGTAGGCTTCCTACACGGTGGACACGAACGGAGTCGATGAATGGGTAGCTGGAGCGTGGAAGACATTTCGAGCGACACCGAACAGGCTGGATGGCTCAGTCGATCCGTCGACGCGTCGCGACGTTGCACAGTATTGTCCCTAGTCCCACCAGTCTTCGAACACTACGTTCGTGTTCTCTACCCTGCTGAGCGTGAGGTCAGCGTTAGTCATTCGGAGTCTGTCAGTTGGGCAGATGCAGCTCGTGAAGCTGGGGGCGTAGCCCACGCCGACATGCAGTGGCTGCCGTTGACGGATTCGACCCCGCCGAGTCGGCAAACGTGGACATTCGGTCCACCTCGGATCGATGGTGTCACGGACGATCTGATTGAATCTTTAGCTGAAGCGCTAGCTCCGCACACGGGTCAACCCGCTGCTTGCTGGTTTGCCATATGGGAGGGAAACACGGCAATCGCCGATCTCACTTCGAATCATCCTCTTGTAAACATTGCTGGGCTGAACTATCTGTTACTTCACGGATCGATTGACAGAGCGTCACAATCCCTGCGCGGCTTGAGACCAAACCTGTGGTGGCCCGCTGACCGTGGCAGGTCCCCGATAACCGGTCCAGGCAGTTCTAGAGCCAGTTCCTTGTTGTGATCGTCAGTCGATCTCGCAGCCC
>NZ_LZMI01000118.1:0-1512 GCF_001665475.1 Gordonia sp. 852002-51296_SCH5728562-b
TGACGGCGCTCATCGAAATTCCCCAGTGATGCTCATCTGAATTCCCCACCCGTGTGGCACCGCCAGAGTAGGCGGGCCTCCCGTGATGCTGATGGTCTCTGACCACTCACCAACTATCTCGGGAGGCCCGCTTTCATGTTGACACGGGAGAACGATGTGGAAGTACATGCACTACACAAACGGGGGTGGACGATCTCGGCGATCGCCCGCCACACCGGGCACGACAGGAAAACCATTCGCGCCTACCTCAACGGTGAGCGCAGCCCGGGCGAGCGTAAGAAGTCGGCGGCGGATCCGTTCGAGCCGTTCCTGGCCTACGTCACCGCGCGTCTGGTTGAGGACCCACATCTGTGGTCACGGACGTTGTGCGACGAACTCGAGGACCTCGGCTACACCCAGTCCTATCCGACATTGACCCGCCAGATCCGGCAACGTGGCCTGCGTCCGACATGTGAGGCGTGCGCCCTGGTGACGGAGCGGGCGAACGCGGTCATCGAGCATCCGCCGGGTGAGGAGACGCAATGGGATTGGGTGGAGTTACCGAACCCGCCGGACGAATGGGGTTGGGGTTCAACAGCATTCCTGCTTGTCGGGTCGTTGGCGCATTCCGGCAAATGGCGGGGCTACCTGGCGCCGGATATGACTCGCCCGCAGGTGATCGCCGGGATCGACCGCATCACCCGCCGACTCGGCGGGGTCACCAAGTCGTGGCGATTTGACCGGATGGCGACGGTTTGCCACCCGTCGACCGGCGCGTTGACCGCCGAGTTCGCTGGCGTGGCCAAGTATTACGGGGTCTCGGTCGATGTGTGCCCACCTCGCAGAGGCAATCGCAAGGGTGTGGTGGAGAAGTCCAATCACACTGCTGCACAACGCTGGTGGCGCACCCTTCCCGACGAGACGACACCCGAACAAGCGCAAACCAGCTGCGACACCTTCTGCCGCACCCGCTCGGATGCACGGATGCGCCCGACCTCTGATGGTCGGGCGAGTGTGATCACGGTGGCCGCTCGCGAACCGCTCAGCGCCCCACCAGCGGCTCCGTATCCGGCCACGCTCACCGAGATGCGCACGGTATCGCGCCAGGCGCTGGTGGCGTGGCGCGGCAACCAGTACTCGGTGCCGCCGGAGGTGGCGATGAGTGAAGTCACCGTGAGCGAGCGGCTCGGGGACGGACACATCGACATCGCCACCGATTCGGGCATCGTGATCGCGCGGCACCGCCTCGCCACGCCCGGGTCGGGCGCCCAAGTGCGTGATCACGGGCATGTCGTCGCGCTGGAGACCCTGGCCAAAGCCGGCGCCTCCAGCAGCCGTCGGCCGCATCGCCGCAAAGAACGTATCCCACCCGGCCAGGCCGCCCGAGACGCCGCAAACACACTGCGCCACAACACAACCAACACCGACGATACCGGCCCGCAGGCATCGATCATCGACATGAGCGTGTACGAACGCGCCGCACAGAACAGGACCCACCTCCCATGACCACCAACACCAACACCGACACCGACA
>NZ_LZMI01000119.1:0-6893 GCF_001665475.1 Gordonia sp. 852002-51296_SCH5728562-b
TGTCGTCGCTCATGCCGTTACGGCGATAGAAATCGATGGCGCCCGTCAGCACTTCCTCTGCCCGGCTGAACTTGCCGATCTGAGTCAGCATGGATCCGAGGTTGTTGGCGGCCGCGGCCGCCAACTTCTCGTCTCCGATCTCGAGGTACTCCTCCATGCACGTCTCGAACCCGATTGCCGCGTCCTC
This sequence comes from Gordonia sp. 852002-51296_SCH5728562-b, assembly GCF_001665475.1. Lineage (NCBI taxonomy): Bacteria > Bacillati > Actinomycetota > Actinomycetes > Mycobacteriales > Gordoniaceae > Gordonia > Gordonia sp. 852002-51296_SCH5728562-b. The sequence continues at coordinate 188 of NZ_LZMI01000119.1, forward strand.
GTAGTTTCCGCTCTGCTGCACTAGATGTGCTGCAGCGGCCAAACATTCCGTCGCGTCCTTGTACTCGTCGGCATCAATCCAGGCGTCCCGTGCGATCAGGAGATGCTCGACGATCTCGTCCTCGTCGACCACACCCATGAGGTGTACGGCCAGGTCCGTGAATGCCTGGCCGATTTGGCGAGCGTCACCGGTGTCGATGGAGGCCGCTGCGGCATCGTCAAGTTCGTCGGCGCGCTGCTGCCACTCCGCATATTCACTGTCCGCATCGTCGTCGGCCGTACTGCCTGACGTGCCACCGATGTCGTCGGTCATGTCGACAGGATAGGGGCCGAATGTGGCCGTCGCACTTCTCGCGGTGGGCACTCGTGACACGTGATTCCGGCCCAGGTCAACGGCGATGTCGCCGGACCAGGGTCGGGATCTGCTCGCCAGCAATCGAGTCTATAGCGCTGCCACTGCGCCAGTGCGGCAACGGGATCGTTGGCCTGCTGGGTTCGGTCGACGGCTACGGCGAGTTCCGTTGTAGGTCCCGGAATCTCCGCGCCGGGTGCGAAGTCCACGAATGCTTGTGCCGACGGCATCGTCCACCTCGTCGTCGTGATGATCTGCGCACCTGCGTGGAACATGGCTATCACCAAACCGAACGTTTCAGCGCTGCGGTAGTCGGCGCCCCCTTCGCACGCGATCATGGCCACTCGTCGGGGCATCGGCCACAGGTCGTCACCGACACGGTCTCGCCGTGATGCCGGGATCACCTCACCGTCGTCAAGTTGGGCGTCCTCAGTGCCCAGCAACAGATCCAGCGAGCACAGCGGGCGGTGCGCACCGTTCATCGAGTGTGCCCGACCCCAGCGGTTGGCGGTGTCAGACAGGTGCAGCGACGCCGAACCGGGCTCATTCAGAGTCGATGAAACGTGCCCGAAGTAGACGAATCGTGCTGGTGCAGTGCGTAATTCGTCGGATAGTGCCCATCGTCCGATCTCACGTTGCACCCCCGACATCGACGTGTGATTCTGTCGACGGACGTGGTCGACAAGGGCTGTGTAGTCCGAGTGCGCCGTCGACGCCGTCCTGGTGAGGGTCTGTCCCAGTCCGGACCCCGCAGGAAGAATCGGATCGACGACGTACAGCGTGGGCCGACCGGCGATCTCGTCGTTCCAGGGAGTGGGGATGGCGGCGCGACCGACATGGACCGACGCCGGGGGCTCATAACGCAGATCGGCCACCTCGACCAGTCTGGTCCGGCCGTCGACCGGCAACAATTCCCACGGCACACGCGCCAGCGAGGTGCTCGGTGTGAGGCGGACCAGAACGGGTTGCCCAGGCGTGTTCCGTTCTATGATCGCATGGCACACCGAGGTCGGCAGAATCTGGCGAGCCAGTCGATTGCTCAGTGCTGCTTCACTTTCCGGATGCATGAGTGCTCCGCTGAACGCTCGGAGGATGCGTTCGCTGTCGTCGCCGTCGGAGCCGATGAGGGCATTGCCGAGGTCGGTGAGCGCGGGTGCGATGTCCCCGGATCGGATGCGGTGCACGTAGGGGTTCGCCGGGTCGTCGAGCCAACGGAAGGACACGTAGGTGTCGCCGGCGTCGACGGCACGGATCAACAGTTCCGGGCGCTGCGGTGGGGTCGGTGATGTCATCGCGTGCCTCGACTATTCGCTGACGAGCGCGTACAACTCCGCGAATCCGGGTCGGGTGGGTCCGTCGAACACCGGGTCTGAGTCGATGAGATCACGCAGCCGCCGGACAGCGTCCGCGTACGCCTGGAGTTCCCGGCTGTCCTCGTAGTCATCGCAGAGCCCACGGACCGCATCGAGCGCACTCTGCGCCGATGCGCGCGCGCTGGTGAGGGTTTCGGCAATGTGTGTGCGGTTCTGGTCGATTTGGGCGCCCGAGGTTCCGATTCCGCTACCGCTCAGCGCGGCTCCGGCAACGCGGTGCAGCGTCCAGGCATATCGACAGTACCGATCAGCCTTGCTCACCCCGACACCTAGATCGTCGAGGTGCAGTTCAACGGGGTTGAATCCGGCCCCGACGATCGCGAAGTGTAAACCAGTAAACTCCCTGCCCTGCAATGGGATTCGAGCTGCCACCGTCCGGCCGGAGACCTGGCACGGTGCGAAGCCGACGAGATTGCCCGATGTCGAATCGGCCGCGACGGCAAAGAGTTCGGCAACCTCTGACGACGTCTCGTCGACGTTGTCACGCAACTGAGCTGACACTTCGGCCAGGCCGGGTTCCGCTGGCGTCGCGAAGACATCGGGCAGGCCAGGGCCGTTGAAGATGAGGAGTCGGGGCGGCACCGCGTTCAGGTCATTGAGCACGTCAACCGTGATCGCTGATGTGAGCGAACTGTCGAAGTGGCCCATGGCAACGTCTGCGACGGCGACCGATTCGTCAAAAGTGTACGTCCACAGGTTATCTGACTGCCCCTCGAGCTCTTGGAGCGATTGGTCGATGGCAGACCGGATATCGCTAGGGATGGAATCTGCTGGGGCAGAGCGCATGTAGAGTCCGAACGCATCGACCACCGCACCGGCGACACCGCCGCGAACCAAGTCGTCGGCGATGAGTTCAGCACCGATCGAACTCAGCCGATAAAACGTTGCCGCTGCATCGTCGTCTCCGGCAAGGCTTGCCGCGTACGCGCGATCAAGCAAGAGCGCGATGCCATCCAAATCGCCGAGATGACACTGTCGCACCGCGGAAAGGACCGCGATCCGCACGAATTCGTCGGAAAGCTCCGGCCCAGTTAGAGAGTCGCCGTCTGCAGCGGCAGTCAGAGCATCGATTGCCGCTACGTCACGAAAAACACCGCCCGCGGCAGACAATGTATCGACGTCCGGACCCACGACGCTAATGACGTCACGAGGGAAGGCGGCGTCGACGGTGATGGCCACCTCATTGATCCGAATGGTAACTGCACCGACCGCCGGTACGACGGATGATATCCACCCAATGCTGTTGTCGGCAGCGCGAATTGCCGATCCGATGTGACTCACGTCTTGTCGCTTTCTGGGTCGTCAGAGGTCGGGTCGTCGGGGGATGAGAGGGCCATATCGATAATCAACAGCACGGTTTGAGCAGCTCGCCTGGCGTGTGATTTGTCCGCCTCAGTTGCAGCTCCCGTGACATTCTCGTCGATCCACCGTGATTCTGCGTATGGTCGGATCTCGTCCGACGAGGACAACCCGTTGACCGGCCCGTCTGTCGCCGGGAGGATGTCGATCGCGACTAGTTTGGCCCATCGAGACGTGGCGTCTGCACCAGGATCGTAGTGTCGTCGGACCCAGTCGGCCGTCTTGATGAGCGCGGACAAGACCTGTGGCTCAAGCGATTCGACGGAGTCCCGACGTTTCCGTTTGGTGGGCCGCTTGCCAGCGGCGATCTTGGCGGTCTTCCCTTCCGCCTCAGAGCGGGCCGTCTGCTTACGATACTCATCGACCTTCTTGTCCCGGATTCGGCGCCGAAGGAGGGCGGGGGTCACATTCACATCGGCACCCCGCAAAAGACGGTTCTTCTGGGTGGTCACCATGCTCACGTAAGCCACCGAGAAGTACTCAGCGTCGTTGGGATGGACGTCGAGTTCGCGAGCGATTTCTTCTGTTCGTTCCTTAGCGATCAGCTCACACTCAGCGATGAACCGCGGTGTCGGCCGGAAGGGCATCGGGACGGCAGGATCGTCAAAGAGGTCGTCGACGTAGTCGGTGAGAGTGATCATTTCGTCACGGGTCAGCTTGTCGCTATTCTCGATCAGCGCTGGCAAAGCATGCAGGTAGGTCACCGCCGCTGTGTACCTATCGCGCTCGTGGCGCGCCGATGGATTGGTCAGAAAGCCGGTGAGACTTGCGTCGTCGGCGATTACCGAAGGGATAGGCGTACGTCGAGTCGCAAGAATCGGCCTTCCGGTCATGTCCAGACGGAGTTGAGTGGCTACCTTAATGCGCGCAGACCGCGCGATCAGACCGACCTCACCTCGAGCGTTCGACGGGTGCCAGGCCTTGAGGCTCGTCGTCCACCCCGCCGTATAGCGGGCCAAGGGTTCGACGTAACGAGTCCACGCCAGCGCTACCGCTGACCACGCGTCGGGGTCGGCCACCTGAATTGTTCTGTCGGACATCAGTAGCGCTGTAGTTGCGGTGAATCTGGGCGTAGTCCGCAACCAAGTGGCACGGCCCAGTTCTCCTGACCAACCCGGTCTTTCGGTCTTGAGCGCACCGTATTCGGGCGGGGGGGTGTCTATCATCAGTGCCACCCAAGACTTGACGAACGCGTCACGTTTCAGCCCCTCCACTGGGATGGTCAGCCATCCTGGCTCGGGCTCGTCGATCACCACTAGGTCGGGTGGTGTCAGCCGTTCCATCTACTACCCCGTTTCGTCGGTTCACCAGTCTAGACGGGAGGTCTGCCCTGGGGAGTGCACCGCGGGTGAAGTCTCCTTTTGGACGACACCCGCGGTGTCTGCGTCGGACTATCGCTGCAGTCCGATTACGACCACTCGATTGGCGGCGGCCGTCTGATCAGGACCGGCACCGGGTGGGGTGATCAGCTCGTCGTAGCCGACGCCACGCACGTCGGCGATGCGGGTGGGGTTGAGGCCACCTGAGGTGAGTGCGTCGGCGACGGCCTGGGCCCGCTCCTTCGACAGTTCCCGAGCGCCGTCGGCCGGTCCAAACTTCCACGTGTGCCCGGTGATGGTGATGGGGACACCGGTGCGGTTCAGTTGCCCTGCGAGCTGGGCCATCGTGTCGGTGACGCCGGGCAGCAGTTGCGCGGAGTCCGGGGCGAACAGCGCCGATGAGTCGACGGCGAGTTGGGTTGTGGAGGCAGAGAGCGTCGGGAGTTCGAACGCCGGCACACGGACCGTGTCTGCGCGGTGGGTGGATGCCGACTGTCGGGGTGCGGCCTTTTCCGATACCGACTCGCATGTGCTGGCGTGCGCCGCCTTGCAGAGATCAGTCCAGAATCCGATTACTTTTCGTCGCATGGGCTCTGGAAGTGGCTGTTGCTCCCCGGCCACCTGGCCAAGTCCGACGAAACGTACTCGTTTGCCGCTCAGGTCCGGTAGGAAGCCTTTGTCGGCGAGCGACTTGATGACCGTCGTATTGTCGAAATCCCAACCGAGACCTCGGAAATCGGCCAGCCCGTCGGTCTGCAAGCCACTCGATACGGCGACGATAGTGCTGCGCTCGGCACGGTGTGCCGCATCGTTGAGGCCGGCCAGCAGATCCAGTGACTGCGCGTTCGACGCCACCGAGGTCAGTTGCTTGTCGATGCCGGCGACGATCGGCTTGAGGCCCTTGTCGATCTCGTTCGGGTCCTCCTCCGGATCACTGCCACGCATGACGACCACGTCCGTGGCATTGCCCTGGGCAGCGACGGTTCCGTTGCGTGGCACCAGAATCTGCAGGGTGCCCTCACCGGTTTGTACAGAGTCGCGGAGGTAGTCCTCGAAGGACCCAGTGCCTGCGGGTGCCGCCTCATTGGCGGTGGCGGTCGCCACGACAAACATCGTCGCAGCGGATTCATCTGTGCCACAGGCAGACAGGGAGAGTGCGGTCGCGGCCGCGATGGCCGCCGCCGCGGTCCTGGGGACGTGGCGTCGAATGATGTTCATAGGGTAGGTGTCCTTTCGAGTTACCCGGGGCAGCTGAGGTCAGTGGACTGTTGAGGCGAGTTGCTCTTTGATCTCACGCATCAACTCGTCGTACGTGAGCTTGACGATGTCGCGGTAGTGGGGGCAGAAATGCTCGATGAAGGCGAGCTGGTCAGCCTCGTCATCGAGTTGGTCGAATGCCGCGATGTGCTCGTCGCTGAGTCCTGCGCACATACGCTCACCGACCTGCCTCGTGAGCTCTCCGTAGAGCGTGTCGGCCAGGTCGGCGAGGTCGCTATCAGCGAACTCCGCGGGTACCAGCCGTCTGAGGTTGCCCAGAATATCCAGGGCGGGTGGGAACGCTGTCATCAGTGGTCCTCCGTGATCGGTGAGCGGCCGGGGTGACCGCTCATAGACATAACCGTTTCTCCACTCGAGGTGTAATGGTGACGAAGTAGGGCCGGGGGCCGGTCCCGCGGCGGCGTACGTTCCCTACTCATCTGGTTGTTCGCGCTTGGTACTGTTCACGGCGCCAGCAAACTGTCCCCTAGCTACAGTTGAATCGCGTCCCCCGACTGAGCTACGAGGGTGATGTCAGCAGAGGTCCGGTGGAACCTGTGGTTTCCGGACTACCGAATCCCGTGGGTCACGGCCCAGTTAGCGGTTCTAACTGCGCTGGTGATGGCGTTGGCGTACTCGCAACACCACAGCGCAGTGATCCTGTCGCGCCAAGGTAGTGGCGTTCTGGCCGGGATGTGGTTGCGGTTGATTCAGGTCGGTGCAGTCACCCACGAACTGGAGTGGGACCGCGAATCGGCGATCGGCGGCAATGGCACACCCACGACGTTGGCGGCGGCGTTTGTTGGAACGTTGAGCCCCAGCCTCAAACTCGCTTCACTACGAGACCCGGAGTGCTATGGCGCGGCCGGCCGAATACATCAACCACATTGTCGGTGGGGTACAGGGCGGGATGAGGCCGCAATGTGGATGTGGAAGGCGATTGCAGCGAATACTCAATGCTCCGTAGATTTGGCGTGTCCCCCGTGAGCCGGTCCGGGTTGTTTTAGAGTCCTGATTGCCCTGATGAGGGCGGAGAAGGGACGATGA